>URTG01000086.1 GCA_900550705.1 uncultured Eubacteriales bacterium
GAAAAAGGGGACCCTGATGGTCCCCTTTCAAACTATCCCTCCTTCCGAATCCTTTGGTCGAAGCGAGTTTTTTGACAGTCTGGAGTTGTCCCTCGGTTCCGACATCTTTTTTATTCAGATCCCCAGGATGGAGGTCACCACCAGGCCCACGCCCAGCAGGGCCATGACCACCGCCATGACCACATGGAAGGTCTTGGTCCCGTGCTCCGCGCTGTTCCGTGCCTCGCCATACTCATGGAGCACCACATTCAGCACCACCAGCACAGTGATGAGAATGTGCAGTTTTTTGGACGCATGGGGCATCCACCCGCTCTGCCAGGCGATCACATAGGCGATCCAGAGCACCAGCACCAGGGTATACATCTTGTCCGCTAATTTCATTGGTTATGTATCCTTTCTTTCGTTCATGTTATGGAGTATCCGCCCCGCACCAGCAGCTTCACCGTGTCCGCCGTGGCGGACAGGGTGCGGTCCGGGATGGTCGCCATGTAGAGATGATTCTTGGTCAGACTGCCGCCGGGCCCCAGGGTGCCCCCGGTGGACAGGTCGATGAGGGCCGGGTCGGTGTTGGCGTTCACCTTGGCCGTGCCCACCCGCAGCAGCAGCTCGCAGCCCACGTCCAGAGACAGGGTCTGCCCCTGGCTCAGGGTGATGAGGGCGTAGGACGCCGAGGTCCCGCCCCCCGTCCCGGCGGCGGACTGCTGATACTGGGCGATCTGGGCCTGAAGGCTCTGGTCCAGCTCCGTCTGCCGGGCGGCCATTTTTTCCTCCACCTGGCTGACGATCTTGGGGATCACCGTGTCGTTGAGATAGCTCAGGGTGACCAGCGGGTCATTTTTGTCGCCGTTGGCGGCCCAGACCACGCCGGTGAGGCTGAGCACCGCCAGTCCCCCGGCGGCCCAGCGGGCCAGCCGTTTCTTTTGGTTCATCCTTCGTACACTCCTTTGTGTTTGTCCCCCGGAGGGCGCGGACCCTCCGGGGTGCTGAAGCCTATACCAGAGTCCCGGGATGAAGCCCGAGACTGACTGCAATGGCCGCGTCCACCTTTTTCATGGCCTCGCCGTCCAGGCGGCCCATTTTCTCCCGCAGGCGGCGCTTATCCAGGGTCCGCACCTGCTCCAGAAGAATGATAGACTCCTTGGGCAGCCCGCAGCTCAGCGGGGCCAGGGAAATATGGGTGGGCAGCTTCGCCTTCCCGGTCTGGGAGGTAATGGCAGCGGCGATCACCGTGGGGCTGTGTCGGTTGCCGGTGTCGTTCTGCACGATGAGCACCGGCCGGACGCCCCCCTGCTCGCTGCCCACCACCGGACTCAGGTCGGCGTAAAAAATATCGCCTCGTCTAACGCTGTTATCCACGCACGCTCACACTCCGATGGAAGATAGTACGCGTTACCCGGGCCAAGGGTCCTATGTAACGCAGTACCAGGAGTCTCCCACGCAGCGGCGGGTTTTATACCTGCCGACGGGCGCAAGCTCCGTTTTTTCGGAGGCAAACCCGCCGCGCCTGCGGCCCAAGAGGGCCGGAGCCCTCTCCGCTCCGCCTTATCCTATGTGCGCGGGGCGGGGCGGGTGTCAGTTCACCCGCTGTCCGCCCTGAAAATAGAGCCGTGGCACCCGGGGGGCAATGCGGCACAGCAGCTCCCACTGGATGGTGCCCGTCTTCCGGGCCGCCGCCTCCACCCGCGCCCCGTCGTAGACGGTGGCCACGTCCCCCGCCTGCACCTGGGGCAGGTCGGTGACGTCCACCATGCACATATCCATGCAGATACGCCCCAGCACCGGGCAGGGCGTCCCGTGAATGAGCACGTCCGCCTGGTTGGACAGCTGCCGGGGGTAGCCGTCCCCATAGCCCACGGGCAGCACCGCGATCCTGCTGTCCCGGGTGAGGGTGGCGGTGCAGCCGTAGCTCACGGTGCAGCCCTTGGGCAGGGAGCGGACGGCGGCAATGCGGCTTTTCAGGGTCATCACCGGCCGCAGGGCGGCAATCTCCTCCCGCTCCACCCCGGCGCAGTAGCCATAGAGCGCCAGCCCGGGCCGGACCATGTCCAGATGGGTGCAGGGGTATTTCACCGTGGCCGAGCTGGCCGCTGTGTGGCAGATGGCAAACTGCACACCCCGGGCTTTCAGCGCGTCCCGGGCGTCTAAGAACCGGGTCAGCTGGGCCATGGTGAAGGCCTCGTCCTCGTCGGCGTTGGCGTAGTGGGCGAACAGCCCCTCCGCCTTCAGCCCGGGCAGCGCGCACAGGGCGGCAATGTCGTCCAGCAGGGCGGTGTGGTCCTCCCCGTCCCGCCAGAGGAAGCCCAGCCGGCCCATGCCGGTGTCCAGCTTCACATGGATGGTCAGGGTCCTCCCCGCTGCCGCAGCGGCGGCGGACAGGGCCTTGCCCGTCTCCAGGTCCTCCACGGCCTGGGTCACGTCGGCGGCCAGCAGCTCCGGGGCGTAGGCCGGGTCGGTCTGCCCCAGGCACAGGATGGGCATGGTGATCCCCGCCGCCCGCAGCGCCTGGGCCTCGCTGAGACAGGCCACCGCCAGCATATCCGCCCCCATCGCCTGGAGCGTCTTGGCCACCGGCACCGCCCCGTGCCCGTAGGCGTCGGCCTTCACCACGCCCAGGTACTTGCACCCGGGATGGGTCATGGCCCGCAGGGCCTTGCAGTTGCCCGCCAGCGCGTCCAGGTCGATCTCCGCCCAGGTCCGCATGGTTTTCTCGTCCTTCATGGGTCCTCCCCCTCACTCGTTTCCTTGGTAAATGTTAAAAATTCGCAGGAGATCACCCGGAAGCCGTCCACCAGGATCTCCCCCCGGCGCAGGTTTCCGCTCCCCTTGTCGAACCACAGTGTGGTCTGCCGTCCCGTCCCCGGCGCGCCCTCCGGGTCGCCGCAGTCCACCCGGAGCAGACTGCCCTCCGGCTCCATGCGGCAGTGGGTGATGAATCCCTCCGCCGCCGCCGTGAGCAGAACCGGCACGGCGGACACCGGAGCCAGCCCGTCCTTGTCCAGCGGGCCGGTATCCAGGCTCAGGCCGTCGTATTCCAGGGTGCTCTCCCCCGCCTGTACGGTGGCGGTGATGCCCGCCACGGTCTCCGGCTGGAGGACGGTCACCCGGGTCTCCTCCGGCGTCCACTCCACGTCCAGCACAAATTCGTAGACCCGGCGGCCATAGTCCGCCGTCACCGCCGCCCGGGTCTGGCCGCGGTCGGCCTGTAAGTACTGCCCCCGGATGTCCAGCGCCAGCGCCTCCGCCGGGTCCATCCCCGCCGGGGCGCAGCCCGCCAGCAGGGGGACCAGCAGCAGAGCCGCAGCCCCTCGCCGCAGATCCATTGAGACGGCCTCCTCTCCCTCTTGCAGCTGCTCTCCTTGGTGCCTCGGTCACGCTGTCATTCTATGGGGGAGGATACGGATTTATTCTACCACATTTTGCTCCGCCGGGAAAGCCGCTGGCAGGGATTTTTCTCCGGATTTTTCCCGCTCCGCCCCCCGCCTTGCGTTTCATGGGATTTTTTGGTATAATGGGCCGGTCCGTATCTCCGGTTCCCGGGCCCTGTGCCCCGCGGGACCGTCCCCTGGAGTTGATGATCTTGTCCGAACAGACGATGCGGCGGCTGGCCAAGCCCATGCTGCTGGGCGCCGCCCTAATCTGGGGCACGTCCTTCTTTCTGATGAAACATGCCCTGGATTCCTTGCCCGTCTTCTTTTTGCTGGCCATCCGGTTCACCGCCGGGGCGGCTCTGCTGGCCCTCATCGCCGGAAAACGATGGACCCGGTTCACCAGGGATTACCTGTGGCGGGGCGCTGTCATCGGCGGAATGCTGTTTCTGGCGTACAGCATCCAGACCTTTGGCCTGGCCCGCACCACCCCCTCGAAAAACGCCTTTCTGACGGCGGTATACTGCGTCATCGTCCCCTTCCTCACCTGGGCGGTGGTGCGGCTGCGGCCCGACGGATACAACATCCTGGCCGCCGTCCTGTGCGTCACCGGCGTGGGGCTGGTGTCGCTGAACGACCAGCTGTCCATCAACTCCGGCGACCTGCTCACCCTGGTGGCCGCCTTCTTCTACGCCGCCCACATCACCGCCGTGCAGAAGGTTTCCCCGGGAAAGGACATCACCCTGCTCACGGTGTTTCAGTTCGCCTTCGCCGCGCTGTACGCCTGGCTCTGCGGCGGGCTGACGGAGACCTTCCCCGCCCAGGCCCTCACCGACCCGGCGGTGTACTTCCCCCTGGCCTACCTGTGCGTCATGGCCACCACCGTGGCCCTGCTGTTCCAGAACGTGGGCCAGGTCTGGTCCGACCCCGCCTCCGCCTCGGTGATTCTCTCCCTGGAGTCGGTGTTCGGCGTGCTGTTCTCCGTGCTGTTCTACGGCGACCCGGTGACCCCCCGCCTGCTGTGCGGCTTCGCCCTGATTTTCGTGGCGGTGGTCTGCTCGGAGACAAAGCTCTCGTTTTTGCGAAAAAAGCCACAATAACGCCAAAAAATCGCCTTGGACCAACGGTCCAAGGCGATTTTTTTATTCCAGCGACCCCTTCTCCGCCTCATACACCGCCCGCAGCCGGTCCGCCGTCTCCCGCCGGGGGAAGACCCGGGTGCCCAGCTGGCGCACGGGCATGATGCCCATGAGGGAGTTGGTGACGAAGCACTCGTCAAACCGCTCCAGCTCCCCGGGGGCGAACTCCCCCTCCTCCACGGGGTAGCGGCCGCAGACGTATTCCCGCAGCACGCCGGGCAGCAGCCCGCAGTCCAGGGCCGGGGTGTACAGCTTGCCGCCGGACACCAGGAACAGGTTGCTCACCGTGCCCTCCGCCAGCTTGCCCCGGGTGTTGAGGAAAATCCGCTCGTCCATCCCGGCCGCTGCGGCGGCCCGGTGCTCCAGAATACAGTCCCCGTAGTTCAGCGTCTTGTGGCCCACCAGGGGGGAGGTCTCATTCCGCCGCACGGCGCTGAAGTCCATGCGGAAGCCCGTCTCGTACTGCTCCGGCCCATAGGTGTTGGGCCGGGTCTGCATCACCAGGTTCTCCCGGGTCAGCAGAATTTTACACACGCTGTGGGGCTTGCAGTGCAGCCGGAGCTGTTCCGCCGTCCAGGCTGGGGTCAGCCCCCGGGCCTCCGGCTCGCCCAGGTCGAGAAACCGGGCCGTCCGCGTGAGCCGGGCCAGGTGCTTGGTCAGCAGAACGCCCCGGCCCTCCTCCACCGCGATGGTCTCAAAGGCCCCCAGGCCGAAGGCTGTGCCCTCGTCCAAATTGATTTTCTGATTCATTGCAGTGCCTCCAATACCGCCTTTGCCTTTTGCAGGGTCTCCTCGTACTCAAATTCCAGGTCGGATTCTGCGGTGATGCCGCCGCCCACGCCCAGGTGGTAGCGCCCGTCCCGGTGCAGGGCGGTGCGGATGACGATGTTCAAATCGCAGTCTCCGTCCAGGGTCAGGTATCCGATGGAGCCGGTGTACAGCCCCCGCTTGCCGTGCTCCAGCTCGTTGATGATCTCCATGGCCCGGTACTTGGGCGCACCGGTGATGGAGCCGCCAGGGAAGGCCGCCTGTAACAGGTGGGTCACGTCCTTCCCCCGGGCCAGCTCTCCCCGGATGTTGGACACCAGGTGGAACACCGTGGCATAGGCCTCCACGGTGAACAGCTCCGTCACCTCCACGCTGCCGGGGCGGCACACCCGGTTCAAGTCGTTGCGCTCCAGGTCCACGATCATCAGCAGCTCGCTCTTGTCCTTCTCCGACTGCTCCAGCTCCTGCCGCAGGGCGGCGTCCTCCTCCGGGGTCTCCCCCCGCCTGCGGGTGCCCTTGATGGGCCGGGTCTCCACCACCCCGTCCCGCAGGCGCAGAAACCGCTCCGGCGAGGCGCAGACGATCTGGTGGTCCCCGCAGTCCAGATAGCCCCCGAAGGGGGAGGGATTGTGCGCCCGCAGGTGGTAGAACACCGCCAGGGGGTCCCGGTCGCTGTCCACGTCCAGCCGCTGGGTCATGTTGGCGATGTAGATGTCCCCCTCGATGATATACCGGATCATCCGGTCCACCGCCGCCTTGTACTCCTCCTTCTCAAAGTTGGGCCGGACCCCAATGGGCCGGGAGGCGTGTCCCGTGGGGATGGGCGGGAAGCCCTCCGCCGCGCCCCGCTCGATCTGCGCCCGGAACCAATCCAGCAGGGTCTGGGCGTCCTCCGTCTCTCCGCAGGCGGACAGCCACACCCGCTTCTCCCGGCAGTCCTCGATGAGCAGCAGGTCATAAAACACCACCCGGGCCTGGGGGATAGGCTCCGGGTCCGCCTCCTGGGAGGGCACCCCCATCTGCTCCCGGCCGTAGTCATAGGAGAAGTAGCCGATGGCTCCGGAGACTATGGGCAGCTGTGTGTCGTTCTCGTCCCGGTGGGTGCGGAGAAACTCCCCCAGCCGGGTCTCGAAGGCCACGTCCGTCCGGAGCTGGCCGTCCTCGGTGAAGCGGCCGTCGTGCTCCTTGAGGAGGGTCTTATAGGGCCGCAGGCCCAGGATGGACCACCGCCCCAGCTCGTTGACCAAGGAGGAGTCCAAAAACGCGCACCCCGGCTCCCGGCCCACCAGTCGGAAGACCTCCGCCACCGGGACGTAGTGCGTTAATTCAACGGTGATCCGCTTCATGCCGGCACCTCCTCGCCCTCTGCCAGGCGGCAGAAATTTTCCAGCAGCTCGTGGCCATACTGGGTGAGCACCGCCTCCGGGTGGAACTGCACCCCATACACCGGCAGCGTCCGGTGGGACAGGCCCATCACGGCCCCGTCCTCCGCCAGGCAGTCCACCTGATAGTCCGCCGGCAGGGTGTCCTCCCGCACCACCAGGGAGTGGTAGCGGGTCACGTCGAAGGTCTCCGGCAGTCCGGCAAACAGCCCGGTCCCCCGGTGATGCACCCGGGTCACCTTGCCGTGCATGGGCCGCGCGCCCTTCTCCACCGTGGCCCCGGCGCAGTGCCCCAGCACCTGGTGGCCCAGACACACCCCCAGCAGCGGCACCCGCCCCTGGAAGCGCTTCACCGTCTCCACGCACAGCGCCGCGTCCCACGGCCGCTTCGGCCCCGGCGAGAGCACGATCCCCTGGGGGTTCATCGCCTCGATCTCCTCCGGGGTGATCTCGTCCGACCGCCGGACCACAATGTCCCGGCCCAGCTCCTCAAAGTACGCCTTTAGATTATACACAAACGAGTCGTAATTGTCGATCATCAAATACATGGCAGCGTTCCTCCTGTGGGTCCGGGCAGAAAAAAAGATAACGACCGTGCGGCGCTCACACAGTCGTTATCCCAGCTTGTCGAAAAAGTGGCTTCGCCACTTTTTTGCCAAGCTGCAAACATTTTAACTGCGTTAAAATGTTCCTGATTT
>URTG01000087.1 GCA_900550705.1 uncultured Eubacteriales bacterium
GAGCGAAACCCCACACCCGCACCCTCGTCCAAGACGCACCGGCCCAAGGGCCAGATAACTCCTAACTCCTACCTCCTACCTCCTAACTCCACACTCACCTCTCCCCCCTCAGCATCCGGCTGGCGTTCAGGATCGCGATCACCGACACGCCCACGTCGGCGAAGACCGCCATCCACATATTGGCCATGCCGATGGCAGACAGCACCAGCACCACCGCCTTGACGCCCAGGGCGAAGACGATGTTCTCCCGCACAATGCGGAGGGTCTTCCGGGCAATGCGGACCGCCAGGGCCAGCTTGGTCAGGTCGTCGTCCATGAGGACGATATCCGCCGCCTCAATGGCGGCATCGGAGCCCATAGCGCCCATAGCCACGCCGATGTCCGCCCGGGAGAGGACGGGGGCATCGTTGATGCCGTCGCCCACAAAGACCAGCTGCTCCTTGGGTCTCTTGTCCGCCAGCAGGCGCTCCACCTGCTCCACCTTGTCCCCGGGCAGCAGACCGGCGTGGACCTCGTCCACCCCCAGCTCCTTCTGCACCGCCTGGGCCACGGGCAGCGCGTCGCCGGTGAGCATCACCGTCCGGCGGACACCCTCTGCCTTCAGCTCCGCCAGGGCCTGGGCGGAGGTGGGCTTCACCTGGTCGGCCACCACCACATGACCGGCGTACACCCCGTCCACCGCGATGTGGACCAGGGTGCCCGCGTGGCGGCAGGTGTCCCCCAGCGTCACGCCGAACTGGGCCATCAGCTTCTCATTGCCCGCCAGAACGGTCCTGCCGTCCACCGTGGCCTGCACGCCGTGACCGGCGATCTCCTGCACGTCGGTCACCCGGGCGGCATCCGGCGCAGGGACACAGGCCGCCTGAATGGACCGGGAGATGGGGTGGGTGCTGAACTGCTCCGCCAGGGCGGCCAGCTCCAGCAGCTCCTGCTCGCCCATCCCGCTGGGGTGGACCAGGGTGACGGCAAAGGTCCCCTGGGTCAGGGTGCCCGTCTTGTCAAAGACCACCACGCCGGTCTCCGCCAGGGCCTCCAGATAGTTGCCGCCCTTGACCAGGATGCCCTGCCTGGACGCGCCGCCGATGCCGCCGAAGAAGCTCAGGGGGATGGAGATCACCAGCGCACAGGGACAGGACACCACCAGGAAGATCAGCGCCCGCTGCACCCACTTGCCGAAGCCGCCCACGCCGGACAGCCCGGGGACCACCAGCCCCGCCACCGGGGGCACCACCGCCAGAGCCGCAGCGGCAAGGACCACCGCCGGGGTATAATACCGGGCGAACTTGGTAATAAAGTTCTCTGCCTTGGCCTTTTTCGCCGCGGAATTTTCCACCAGGTCCAGAATTTTCGCCACCGTGGACTCGCCGAAGGGCTTCTTCACCTTCACCCGCAGCACGCCGCTGAGATTGATGCAGCCGCTGATGACGTCCTGGCCCGCCGCCACCTCCCGGGGCAGGGACTCGCCGGTGAGGGCCGCGGTATCCAGGGCGGAGCTTCCCTCTAAAATCACGCCGTCCAGCGGGACCCGCTCCCCGGGCTTGACCACGATGGTGTCCCCCACCCGGACCTCCTCCGGGTCCGTCTGCTCCAGTTGGCCGTCCCGCTCCACATTGGCGTAGTCCGGCCGGATGTCCATCAGACTGGAGATAGACTGACGGCTCCGAGCCACCGCCACGCTCTGGAACAGCTCGCCCACCTGATAGAACAGCATGACCGCCACCGCCTCGGGGTACTCCCCGCAGCCGAAGGCACCCACCGTAGCCACCGCCATCAGAAGATTCTCGTCAAACACCTGGCCGTTCACGATCCCCTGCACAGCCCGCCGCAGCACGTCATAGCCGATGATGCCGTAGGGAATGAGATACAGCACCAGCCCCAGCAGCCCCGGGACACTCAGCACCCGCAGCACCACGAACAGGACGGCGCTGATGAGGATTCGCCCCAGCATCTTCTTCTGTTTCTTCGTCATCGCTGGTCACTCCTTTTGGGGATGGACGTTCCCGCTCCCCGCTCTCAGTGGAAAACAGCCGCCCGATCCAAGCGCCGGGCGGCTTTTTTCCGGAATTTACCGGATCACGATCTCGCAGTCCGGCTCTACCTTCTTGCAGACCTTCACGACCTCCTGGACAATGGCGTCAAACCGCTCGTCCTCGGCGTCCAGGGTCATTTTCTGGGTCATAAAGCTGACGGAGGCATCGTGCACGCCGTCCAGCTTCTGAATGGCGTTTTCCATCTTGGCGGCGCAGTTGGCGCAGTCCAGGTCGATGAGCTTGAAGGTCTTTTTCATAACAAACACTCCTTATTAATTGCAGCTCCCGCTTCTCGGGGCCGGTCTATGGTAGGACTTACTCGGTAATATGCTCCATGCCCTGAGACAGGATACGGATCACATGGTCGTCGGCCAGGGAATAGTACACCGTCTTCCCCTCCCGGCGGAATTTCACCAGCTTGCTGGTCTTCAGCACCCGCAGCTGGTGGGATACGGCGCTCTGGGTCACGTCCATCAGCCGGGCCAGGTCGCACACGCACAGCTCCGACTCCAGCAGGGCATACAGGATCTTCACCCGGGTGCTGTCGCCGAAGATTTTGAACAGCTCCGCCAGGTCGTAGAGCACCTCGTCCTCCGGCAGTTGGCGGCGCACCCGCTCCACCGCGTCCGGATGGACCCGAATCTCCTGACAGCAGGAAAACTCCCCTTGTTCCAGCTTTTCCATCGTCTTTCCTTTCATCATATGAACACTTATTCATTCGTTGACTTTAAGATAGCACCACACGCCCTCTTTGTCAACCCCCTTTTTCCTTTTCTTAACGCCCCTCCATATTGACAGCGGTTCTTTTCTGTGCTTTACTAGCCTTTGTCCCCATGTTATCGGGATTTTTGCGTTTTTCTCTTGGAAAGGAGTTCTTACAGATGGAAGATAAAAAAGCCCTTCTGAATCTCATTCTGGACCGCCGCAGCTGCCGCAGCTATCAGCCCCAGCTGCCGGAGCGCTCCCTGCTCACCGCCGTGGTGGAGGCGGGGCGCTACGCCCCCACCGCCATGAACCGGCAGCTCACCCGCTTCACCGTCCTCACCGACCCCGCCCGGCTGGCCCGGCTCCGGGACACGGTCAGCCGCCGCCTGGAGGGCTTCGCCGACCGGGACTGCACCTATGCCGCCCCCGCCCTGGTCCTGCTCACCGGCCGGAAGGACAACCCCTGCGCCCTTCAGGATGCCTCCTGCGCCATGGAGAACATGATGCTCGCCGCCGCCGCCCTGGGCCTGGGGTCCTGCTGGATCAACCAGCCCTTCCACCTGCGGGAGGACGCCCAGCTCCGCGCCCTGCTCACCGACCTGGACATTCCGGAGGACGAGACGCCCTGCTGCGCCCTGGCGCTGGGACTGCCCGCCGCCCCCCTGTTCCCCGGCCGTCGGCCCCGCACCGGCAACCCGGTGGTCTGGCTGGGGTGAATTTCATATTTTTGTCCCCTCCCAGGGGGCGCAGCCAATGAAGAAAAATTTTTTTGCAAAACCGGGAACCTTTTGTCCCGGTTTTGCGTCTGAATGGGTGTCACAAATCTGAGTTCCGTGTTTTCTTCTGCCGCTCCACTGCCGGTGGAAAAAATGGGAACACCTTTAAGGAGTTTACTACTATGATGAATCGACGCACGCTCTCCCTGGCGCTGGCCTGCGCCCTCTCCCTCTCTCTGCTCACCGCCTGCGGCGGCAAGGGGAACGACGCCTCCACCTCCGGCGACCTGTCCGGCTCTGTCTCCGGCTCCGTCTCCTCCTCGGCGGACAGCTCTCTGCCCGACGGCTCCGCCCCCGACCAGTCCCAGCCGGACGGCTCCGCCCCCGATGCCTCTCAGCCGGAGCAGCCCCCGGCGGAGGCCGCCCTCACCCTGAATAAGACCGACTTCACCCTGTCCAAGGCCGGGGCCACCTACCGCCTGCGGGCACAGACGGCGCTGAGCAGCGCCATCACCTTCGCCTCCAGCGACGAGGCCGTAGCCACCGTAGACGCCAAGGGCGTGGTCACCGCCGTGGCCCCCGGCACCGCCGTCATCACCGTCACCCAGGGGGAGGCCACTGCCCAGTGCACCGTCCGCTGCTCCTGGAAGACCGCCGCGGAGCTCCCCGCCCCCAAGCCCGCCGAGAGCGCCAAGCCCTCCGCCCCCTCCCAGGACAAGCTGCCCGCCCAGTCGGTGAGCCTGTCCGACTTCTTCAAGAAAATCGAGAAGGACTATGAAATGCCCTTCATGGAGGAGGTCAGCGGCGACACCCTCTCCTCCTTCTATGACGGTCTGTCCGACATCAAGACCGAGCAGTGCCATGTCTACGTCTGCGGCATGAACCCCTCCCCCGCCGGTGACGTGGCCCTGATTCAGGTGTCCGACAGCAAGGACGTGGACGCCGTGAAGGCCATCCTCCAGGCCCGCATCAACTACATGGTGGGCGACGGCAACGGCCCCGGCGGCGCCTGGTATCCCGAGCCCACCGAGATGTGGGAGAACTGCTCCCGCATCGTCACCCACGGCAACTATGTGATGCTGGTGGTCAGCGACTCCTGCGACGACATCGTCTCTGACTTCAACGCCCAGTTCTGATCCTACACCCCACAGGGAGGCCCCTCCATGGTATTTTCCACCCCCATCTTTCTGTTTTATTTCTTAGTCGCCACGCTGCTGGTCTACTATCTTGTGCCCCGCCGCTGGCGCAACCCGGTGCTGCTGGCCGCCTCCCTGGTGTTCTACTTCTGGGGGGAGAAGGTCTACACCGTCATCATGTTCCTGTCCACCGCCATCGACTACACCCACGGTCTGCTGGTGGAGCACTTCAAGGCCCAGGGCCGGGACAGGGCCGCCCGCCGGGTGGTGGCCTCCTCGGTGTTCTTCAACCTGGCGCTGCTGTTCTTCTTCAAGTACTGGGACTTTCTGGCCGGCTCCCTCCAGCACCTGGGCTTCCCCCTTCTCCCGGTGCTGGGCATCCACCTGCCCATCGGCATCTCCTTCTATACCTTCCAGACCATGAGCTACACCATCGACGTGTACCGGGGCGACGCCCGGGCCCAGCGGTCCATCCTGAACTTCGGCACCTTCGTCACCCTGTTCCCCCAGCTCATCGCCGGTCCCATCATCAAGTATAAGGACCTGGGGGACCAAATCGACCAGCGCTCTTACAGCACGGAGCAGTTCGCCTCCGGCGTACAGCTGTTTGCCGTGGGCATGGCGAAGAAGGTGCTCATCGCCAACAACGTGGGTTCCCTGTGGGAGCGGTATCAGGCCATGGCTCTGTCCGATTTGACGGTAGCCGGGGCCTGGCTGGGGGTGCTGGCCTTCTCCCTGCAGCTGTACTTCGACTTCTCCGGCTACTCCGACATGGCCGTGGGCCTGGGCCGGATGCTGGGCTTTGAGTTCCTGCCCAACTTCAACTACCCCTATATCTCCCAGAGCATCACCGAGTTCTGGCGGCGGTGGCATATCTCCCTGGGCACCTGGTTCAAGGAGTATCTCTATATCCCCCTGGGCGGCAGCCGGGTGGCCCCCTGGAAGCGCTACCGCAACCTGCTCCTGGTCTGGGCCGCCACCGGCCTGTGGCACGGGGCCAGCTGGAATTTCCTCCTCTGGGGCCTGTATTTCGGGGTGCTGCTGGTGCTGGAAAAGCGCTTTCTGCTCGCCCTGCTGGACCGCGCCCCCCGCTGGCTGCGGCACGTCTATGTGCTGGCTCTGGTGCTGGTGAGCTGGGCCATCTTCGCCATGGAGGACTTCTCCCGCCTGGGGGGCTACCTCCGGGTGATGTTCGGCCTGGCCGGTGCGCCGCTGACCGACGGGGCGTTCGGCTACTATTTCCGCAGCTATCTGCCCATTCTGCTGGCCGCCTGCGCGGCCTCCACCCCGGTGGGGGCGGGGCTGTTCGCCCGGGTGGGTCTCCGGGGGCGGCAGGTCCTCTCCGCCGTGCTCATCGTCCTGGGGCTGGTGCTGTGCACCGCCTATCTGGTGGACGGGACCTACAATCCCTTCCTCTACTTCCGCTTCTGAGGAGAACGCGCTATGACAAAAAAATTCAGTATCTTCCTCACCGCCCTGTTCTGCGTCTTTCTGGGGGGCGTGTGCCTGGTCAGCCTGCTGCTGCCCAAGCAGGAGAAATCCCAGCTGGAAAACCGCTACCTGGCCAAGCCCCCGGTGCTGTCCGTCTCCACCCTGCTGGACGGCAGCTTCATGTCCGGCGCAGAGGACTATGTCTCCGACCACATCGCCGGCCGGGACTTTTGGGTGGCGTTAAAGGCCTGGGGCGAGCGTCTGTCCGGCAAGCAGGAGAATAACGGCGTCTACTTCGGCAGGGAAAACACCCTGCTCAACCGGGTGGACACCCCCGCCCAGAGCGACATGGACGCCGCCGCCGGATATGTAGACGCTCTGGTGGGCAACGTGTCCGTGCCGGTCTGCTTCGGCCTGATTCCCTCCTCCTCCGCCATCTGGGGCGACCGCCTTCCCGCCGGGGCACCCACGGCGGACGAGAAGGCGCTGATCCAGTCCATGTACTTCTCCACCGGGGCGGAGACGGTGGACTTCTACTCCGCCCTGGCCGCCCACAGCAGCGAGGACATCTACTACCGCACCGACCACCACTGGACCAGCCTGGGGGCCTATTACGGGGCCAACGCCCTGCTGGAGGCCATGGGTCTGGCCCCCCTGGACCTGAACCACTTTCAAAAGACCACCGTGTCCGACCAGTTCTACGGCACCACCTTCTCCACCTCCGGCGTCCGCTGGGTCCCTCCGGACCGAATCGACACCTATGTGCCCGACGACGGCCTGGACATCACCTCCTACTTCGGCGCTACCCCCACCAAGGGGTCTCTCTACGTCCCCTCTCACCTGCAGGAGAAGGATAAATACTCCTACTTCCTGGGCGGCAACCAGTCCCTGTGCATCATCAGGACCCAGAGCCAGGGGCCAAAGCTCCTCCTCATCCGGGACTCGTACAGCGACAGTCTCGCCCCCTTCCTCACCCAGCGCTTTTCCGAAATTCACCTGTTCGACCCCCGCTATAATCTCACCAGCGTGAAGGACTATGTGGAGCAGAACCACATCGACAACGTGGCCGTGCTGTTCTCCTTCGCCAATTTCACCAAGGAGAAGAATCTGTTCGTGCTGGGGAAGTAACGGCATAACGTTCAAAAAAAGAGAAGTATTTGCATTTGACCGCAAATACTTCTCTTTTTTCGTTTTTTGTCCGATTCAGCC
>URTG01000088.1 GCA_900550705.1 uncultured Eubacteriales bacterium
AATCTTCCGTATCGGGCACACAGTTTTATGATTCAGCACATCTTCGCGCCGGCGGGAATTTTATCGTCCAGCATGAGCAGGTTCAGCTTCTCCTCGCCGCGCTCGGTGTGGACGGCGGAGATGAGCATCCCGTTGGACTCCTGGCCCATCATCTTGCGGGGGGGCAGGTTGACAATGGCCATCAGGGTCTTGCCGATCAGGTCCTCGGGCTTGTACCACTTGGCGATGCCGGAGAGGATCTGCCGGTCGGTGCCGGTGCCGTCGTCCAGGGTGAAGCGCAGCAGCTTGTTGGACTTCTTCACCGGCTGGCAGTCCTTGACCTTCACGGCACGGAAGTCGCTCTTGCAGAAGGTGTCGAAGTCCACCTTCTCCTCCAGCTGAGGCTCCAGCTCGACGGGGGGCAGGGCGGCCTTCCTGGCGGCGGCCTCCAGCTCCTCCAGCTCGGCCAGGGCCTGCTCGGCGTCTACCCGGGGGAACAGGTTCTCGCCCTTGGTGACGGCGGCGGTCTCCGCCAGGCTGCCCCACTGGGCGGCGCTGTCCCAGGTCTGCACGGCGGCGTCGGCGCCGATCTGGGCGAACAGCTTGTCCATGCTCTCGGGCATGAAGGGGGTCAGCAGGATGCCGCAGACGCGGGCGGTCTCCAGCAGGTTATAGAGGACGTGGGCCAGACGGCCGCCATTGGCCTCCATATCCTTGGCCAAGGCCCAGGGGGCGGTCTCGTCGATATACTTGTTGGCCCGCTGAATGACCTTGAACACCTCGTCCAGCGCCTTGTGGGGGGCGAAGGCGTCCATGTCCGCCTCATAGCGGCTCCGCAGTCCGGCGGCGGCCAGGATCAGCTCGCAGTCGAACTTCCGGGGGTCGCCCTCGGGGAAGTCCATGGTCACGCCCACGGCGGTGCCGCTCCGGAGCATGGCGGCCAGCTCCGCCTCGTCGGCGGTGGCGCCGCAGCCGGCGGGCAGGGAGCCGCCGAAGTACTTATTCACCATGGCGGTGGTGCGGCTGAGCAGGTTGCCCAGGTCGTTGGCCAGGTCGGTGTTGATGGTCTGGATCAGCAGCTCATTGGAGAAGTTGCCGTCAGAGCCGAAGGGGAAGGTGCGGAGCAGGAAGAAGCGCAGAGCGTCCACGCCGAACTTCTCCGCCAGCAGATAGGGGTCCACCACGTTGCCCTTGGACTTGGACATCTTGCCGCCGTCCAGCAGCAGCCAGCCGTGACCGAAGACCTTCTTGGGCAGGGGGATGCCCAGGCTCATGCAGAAGGCGGGCCAGATGATGGAGTGGAACCGGACGATTTCCTTGCCCACGATGTTCACGCCGGGCCAGTAGGCCTCATAATCGTGGTAGCGGTCGTTTTCAAAGCCCAGGGCGGTGACGTAGTTGAACAGGGCGTCCAGCCACACATAGACCACGTGCTTGGGGTCAAAGTCCACGGGAATGCCCCAGGAGAAGCTGGTGCGGGAGACGCACAGGTCCTCCAGACCGGGCTTGATGAAGTTGTTCACCATCTCGTTCACCCGGGAGCGGGGCTCCAGGAAGTCGGTGTTCTCCAGCAGGTCCTGGATCTTGTCGGCGTATTTGGACAGGCGGAAGAAGTAGGCCTCCTCCTCCGCATCGGTGACGGGGCGGCCGCAGTCGGGACAGCAGCCGTCCTTCAGCTGGCTCTCGGTCCAGAAGGATTCGCAGGGGGTGCAGTATTTGCCCTGATAGGTGCCCTTGTAGATGTCCCCCTTGTCGTACATGGTCTTGAAAATGCGCTGGACGCTCTTGACGTGGTAGTCGTCGGTGGTGCGGATGAACCGGTCGTTGCTGATGTTCATCAGCTTCCACAGCTCCTTCACGCCCCGGGGGCCCTCCACAATCTTGTCCACAAACTCCTTGGGGGTCACGCCCGCCTCGGCGGCCTTGTTCTCGATCTTCTGGCCGTGCTCGTCGGTGCCGGTGAGGAACATCACGTCATAGCCGTGCAGCCGCTGATAGCGGGCGATGGCGTCGGTGGCCACGGTGCAGTAGGTGTGCCCGATGTGCAGCTTATCGCTGGGGTAGTAGATGGGGGTGGTAATATAAAACTTCTCTTTTTCCATTTCTTGTATGCTCCTTTATCAAGTGGGGTCCGTCTCCGCCTTGGGCTCCAGCAGGTCGGAGACACAGGCCAGCGCGGAGAGGAGAAACGCGGCGGTCATCGCCGCGGAGAAACGACTGGGGAAATCGGCCAGGGACAGGATACCCAGATAGACGCCCATCAGCCCGGACACACACAGCCGGGTGGGGTGGGAGCGGCCGTAGAAGAAGGCCGCCCGGTCATACTGGCACAGCATCAGCAGGGCCACCGCCGCCAGGTAGAAGCCGTAGTGCAGCAGCACCGGGTCCGTCCCGTGGCGCAGGTGAGAGGTGAACAGCCACACCAGCCCCGCCAGGGCGGGGAAGGAGGACAGCCAGATCCCCGCCTCGCCCACCTTGCCCCGATAGGCGGCCTGGCCCAGCAGCAGAGAGGCCAGGCCCGCCGGGAAGCACAGCACCCCGCACAGGGCCAGCCCCACCGCATAGGTGAGGAGCACCGACCCCGGCTCCGTCTGCCACTGGACCACCAGGCCCATGCCCTCCAGCAGACCGAAGATCCCGGCGGCGAAGAACACAAAGCCGGCGGCGGCGCACAGGGTCATGTGGATGGTGCTGTCGGTGCGGAAGGCGGGGAGAAAGTCGCCGTACCGGGGCAGGGGGCGGCACAGCAGGAGAAACAGCACCAGCAGCACCGCCGTCAGCCCCAGCAGGGCATAGGTGGCGGGGGCGCCGTGGTCAAACAGCTGGGTGTCTGCGTGATACGCGGACCGGATCTGCCACCGGCGGAGGACCGCCCCGGCCGCGCCGCCCAGCACGGCCAGTCCGGGCAGAAGAATGGATTTTCGCATGGATCAAAAACTCCTTGTGGGCGCTGCGCCCCCCCACGGGGACCAACGCAGGCAATTACAGTTTATTATAGCGCGCCCAGGGGGAAAAATCAACGGAAAGCGGCAGAATTTAGGGCCGGCGGATGCTTCCGTTTTTGGGCCGCTGGCCGGGCTTGGGCCGGAGGAACTGGAACCACAGGGCGAGGAGCATGACCACCACGGCCACAATGGTCAGGCAGCCGCTGACAAAGTCGGAGATGATCCCGTTCCGGGTGAGCAGCTCGCAGACGGCCAGATAGACCAGGTCGCCCAGCAGCAGCGCCCGGGCAGTGGGGTCCATGCGCTTACGCTCCCGGTCCTTGCGGTCGGCGATCTCCTCCTCCCTGGCCCGGCGCTTGGCGGCGTCGGAGGATTGACTGTGGCGTTTTTTATGCTTTTTCTGGCTCATTTCAGGGTTCTCCTTTCCAAATAGACCCGCCGCCCACCACGGTGTCGCCGTCGTAAAACACCACGGCCTGGCCGGGGGTGACGGCCCGCTGGGGCTGGTCGAAGACCACCCGGACGGTGTCCGGCCCGGTCTGCTCCACGGTGCAGGGCTGCTCCGCCATGCGGTAGCGGACCTTGGCCCGGAGGCGCACCGGCCCGTCCAGGCGGGCACAGGCGATGAGATTCAAGTCGTTGGCGGTGAGGGAGCGGGAGAACAGGCTGCTGTTCTCCGACAGGACCACCGCGTTGTCCGCCGGGCGGACCTCCTTCACATACAGGCGGCCGTGGTTGGAGGAGACGTTCAGCCCCCGCCGCTGGCCCACGGTGTAGCCGATGATGCCCCGGTGCTGGCCCAGACAGCGGCCCGCCTCGTCCAGAAACGGCCCCGGGGGATAGTCGTGCCCGGTGTGGCGGCGGATAAAGGCGGCGTAGTCCCCGTCGGGGACGAAGCAGATGTCCTGGCTCTCGCTCTTGTGGGCCACGAGAAGTCCCTGATCCCGGGCGATGGCCCGCACCTGGTCCTTGGACAGGTCCCCCAGGGGGAACCGCGTATGGGCCAGCTGGTCCTGGCTCAGACAGTAGAGCACATAGCTCTGGTCCTTCTCCGGGTGCAGGGCCTTCTTGAGCAGATAGCGGCCGGAGCCGGCATCGTAGTCCAGGCGGACATAGTGGCCGCTGGCCACCACCTCCTGCCCCAGCTCTAAAGCCCGGCGGAGCAGGGCGTCGAACTTCAGGTAGCGGTTGCAGTCAATGCAGGGGTTGGGGGTGGCCCCGGCCTCGTAAGCGGCGGCAAAGCGGTCCATCACGCAGCGGCGGAACTGCTGGGAGAAGTTGAACACATAGTGGGGAAAGCCCAGCTGCCGGGCCACGGCCCGGGCGTCCTCCGCGTCGTCCAGCGAGCAGCAGCTGCTCTCCCCGTTCACGCCGGCGTCGCCGTTGTGGAACAGCTTCAGGGTCACGCCGATGAGGTCCACGCCGGCGTCCTTCAGCAGCCAGGCGGCCACGGAGCTGTCCACACCGCCGCTCATGGCGACGGCTGCACGGGCGCACTTCAACATTTAGATCCCTCCTGATACAAAATATCGGCCGGGGGCCGGAGATTTTTCGGAAATTCAACGTAGAGTATACCACACTTTACGGCCCAGGGCAACCAAAAGGGTCCGCAAAGGGATGGAAAGGGGCCGGAACCGGCCAAATTCGGACTGGGAAATACATATTGTATTTTTTGTGAGTATGTCAAAACCTGGCCACAAGATATAGTGGACAAACTGCGGAAAGTGTGCTATACTCCACAACAGTTCAGAACCGCGGACGAGGCAGCCCCTCGCCCGTTTTGACTGCCGGACAAGGGCTTGCGCCCCATCCGGCCGATAGTAGACCGGCGTATTCGAACGGCGCGGGCGGCAGGGGCCGTCGGCGATGGAGTCGCGCCGGCTTCCTTCTGTCCGCCCCCGGTCACGGAGCGCCCGGAAGGGATACGATTTGAGAGGAGATAGAGACATGAAAGTGGTCAAGCGCGACGGGACCATTGTGAACTACGACCGCAGCAAGATCGTCCGGGCCATCGAAAAGGCCAACCAGGACGTGGCATCCGAGGACCGGCTGTCCAGCGACCGCATCGAGAACCTGGTGGACCATATCGAGGCACAGAAGCGCAGCCGGATGCTGGTGGAGGACATCCAGGACCTGGTGGAGCAGGGGCTGGTGGAGGAGAACAAGTTCCACCTGGCCAAGAGCTACATCATCTATCGCTACAACCGCGCCCTGGTCCGCAAGGCCAACACCACCGACGAGTCCATCCTCTCCCTCCTGCGGAATGAAAACCAGGAGCTGGCAGAGGAGAACTCCAACAAGAACACCATGATCGCCGCCACCCAGCGGGACTACATCGCCGGCGAGGTGAGCCGGGACCTGACCCGCCGTATCCTGCTGCCCGAGTATATCTCCAAGGCCCACGACGAGGGCGCCATCCACTTCCACGACGCGGACTACTTCGTCCAGCCCATCTTCAACTGCTGCCTCATCAACATCGGGGATATGCTGGACAACGGCACCGTGATGAACGGCAAGCTCATTGAAAGCCCCAAGAGCTTTCAGGTGGCCTGCACGGTGATGACCCAGATCATCGCCTGCGTGGCCTCCAACCAGTACGGCGGCCAGTCCGTGGACCTGCGCCATCTGGGCAAATATCTCCGCCGGAGCAAGGAGAAGTTCCACCGCCACATCGCCGCCGACTGCGACAGCTCCGTAGACGCCGAGACCCTGGAGCGCCTGGTGAACGACCGGGTGCGGGACGAGCTGAAAAGCGGCGTGCAGACCATCCAGTATCAGATCAACACCCTAATGACCACCAACGGCCAGTCTCCCTTCGTCACCCTGTTCCTGAATCTCCAGGAGGACGACCCCTATCTGGAGGAGAACGCCATGATCGTGGAGGAGGTCCTCCGCCAGCGGCTGGAGGGCATTAAGAACGAGGCGGGGGCCTACATCACCCCGGCCTTCCCCAAGCTGGTCTATGTGCTGGACGAGCACAACTGCCTGAAGGGCGGCAAGTACGACTATATCACCGAGCTGGCCGTCCGCTGCTCCGCCAAGCGGATGTACCCCGACTACATCTCCGCCAAGAAAATGCGGGAGAATTACGAGGGCAACGTCTTCTCCCCCATGGGCTGCCGCTCCTTCCTGGCTCCCTGGAAGGACGAGAACGGGAATTATAAGTTCGAGGGCCGCTTCAACCAGGGCGTGGTCTCCCTGAACCTGCCCCAGATCGGCATCCTGGCCCGGGGCGACGAGGAGAAGTTCTGGGCCCTGCTGGAGGAGCGGCTGGACCTGTGCTTCAAGGCCCTGATGTGCCGCCACAACGCCCTGAAGAATGTCCACTCCGATTCCTCCCCCATCCACTGGCAGTACGGCGCCATCGCCCGCCTGCCCAAGGGCGCGCCCATCGAGCCTCTGCTCTACGGCGGCTATTCCTCCATCTCCCTGGGCTACATCGGCCTGTATGAGGTGACCAAGCTCATGCGGGGCGTCAGCCACACCCAGCCCGGCGGCACCGAGTTCGCCCTGGCCATTATGAACCGCCTGCGGAAGGCCTGCGACGACTGGAAGAAGGAGACCAACATCGGCTTCGCCCTCTACGGCACCCCGGCGGAATCCCTGTGCTACCGCTTCGCCCGAATCGACAAAGAGCGCTTCGGAACGATACCCGATGTAACGGATAAGGGATATTATACCAATAGTTATCATGTAGACGTGCGGGAGCACATCGACGCCTTCCATAAATTCACCTTCGAGAGTCAGTTCCAGAAGATCTCCACCGGCGGCTGTATCTCCTATGTAGAGATCCCCAATATGCGCCACAACCTGGAGGCCCTGAAGGAAGTGGTCCGCTTTATCTATGACAACATCCAGTACGCCGAGTTCAACACCAAGAGCGACTACTGCCAGGTCTGCGGCTACGACGGCGAGATCATCATCAACGACGACAACCAATGGGAGTGCCCCGTCTGCCACAACAAGGACCGCTCCAAAATGAACGTCACCCGCCGCACCTGCGGCTACCTGGGTGAAAATTATTGGAACGTGGGAAAGACGAAGGAGATCAAGGCGCGGGTGTTGCATCTGTAAAGAGACAAGTAGCCTAATAACCGAAAAATAGCCTATATATTGTGACTCGACTTTGCAAAACTCGCGTTTTGCTCAACCCTAATCGATTAAGCGTACCCCCGCCGCCCGGCGGGCGGCGGGGGTACGCCTAATCGATGGCGACCG
>URTG01000089.1 GCA_900550705.1 uncultured Eubacteriales bacterium
TGGGCGTCATAGGCCACGCGCGTGAGCAGCCTGCCGGCTATGCCCTCGTGACGGCGCCCCTCGGCAACGGCCACGTCGGAGACCTGCAGCTCGTCGGCAACCACCGTGCCGCCCGCAAAGCCTATGATCGCCCCGCGGTCATGAGCGACCCACCACAGGTGGCCGCGCTGGGTCACGTCGTCATTGAACGCCTGCTCGCTCCAGGGCGCGTGGCTCGCGCCCGAAAACGCGCTCGCCTCGAGCTCGGCCACGGCGCGGACGTCGTTGACCGTCATGGGACGCAGTTGGCAGTGGATGCCGGCAAGCGCGTCGTCCACGCCGGTGACGGCGGCAGACAGCGGCTCCTTGAGGCCCAGCCTAGTGCGCTCGTTCTCCTCGGCATCGGAGAGGCGCGTGTAGATGGGCAGCACGAGGGCAGGATCGCCCGAGTCAACGGGGCTGTCCGAGGCGCCCCGGAGCACGCCAGAAGCGGCGGCGGCACGAAGCAGGCCCTCGCCCGAGGGATGCCAGGCGTCCTCGTCAGCGAAGCGCGAGAAGCCCGCAGCCTCAAACTGGGCGCGGTACTTCTTGAGGCCATCGCCCGCAAGCACAATCTCCCCGGCGTCATCGCGCGCGGCCCAAGCCTCGACGGCATCGGGCGCCTTCACGACGGTCTCGACCTCAAACAGGCGCACGGGGCCGTCCTCGCCCACCTCGTAGAGGGCCGGGTAGACCTCGCGGCGCATGGCGTCTCCCACAACGCCCACGAGCCCGCGCACGCCGTGGGCCCACACGCCCCAGGCAACGGCGTCGAGCGTGGACACGCCGTAGAGCGCGCGCCCCAGGCCGCACGCGAGTCCCTTTGCCGTGGCGATGCCGATGCGCACGCCCGTGAACGAGCCGGGACCGCGCCCCACGAGCACCGCACCCACGTCCGCCATCGCAAGGCCGGCGCGGCCCAGGACGTCCAGGCACGTGGTCACGAGCTCCTCGTTGGCATGGCGGCGACACAGGTGGTCGCCGCTCGCCAGCAGCTCGACGCCCTCCTCGCCCAGACGCCCGACGGCGCAGGCAAGCATATCCGTCGACGTGTCGACGGCAAGGACGATCTTCTCGGCAGTGGCTTCGCTCATGGGTTGGGGCCTTTCATGTGGTGCGAGTAACCCATTTAGTTTAGCCGTCCGCCCCAAGGGGGAACAGGGCCACGCGAGCACCTCATACGCCGCAGGCTCGCGAGAGGGGAGGCTACGCCCCGCCCATGGCCGCGTGCTCGGCGGCAACGGCCTCGATGAGCCTGCCGAGCGGCCAGTTGCGATTGGCCGAGGTGAGCAGGGCCTTCGCCCCCACGACGCACCCCGCTTCCCGACTCCGCGCGAGAAACTCGTCCACCTGGGCATTCGTGAAGCCGCAGAGCAGCGCGAACTCGCAGTCGGGCGCGGCGACGCCACCAGGCGCGGACGGCGCCACATGCCCATGCCCGCCCGCTACGACGCCGGCGGGAAGCCCCAGCTGCTCGACTCGCGCCGTCCTGGCGCGCACGTCCATCTCGCGCAGCACGGCCCGCACGGCCGCCCCGCGCTCGGAAGAGGGGTCAAGCCCCCAGAGCACCGCAGTCGCGGACCTTGAGGGCTTGACCTTCTTGCCAGGCTTCTTCTTGGAAGTCTTTGCGCTCATGACTTAGAACAGGCGATCGAGGAAGCCCTTGAGGGCCTTGCCGTGACGGGCCTCGTCGCGAGCCATCTCGTGGACGGTGTCGTGGATGGCGTCCAGGCCGTTCTTCTTGGCGCAGGAGGCCAGCTCGAACTTGCCGGCGGTGGCGCCGTACTCGCAGTCCACGCGCCACTTCAGGTTCTTCTCGGTGGAGGCGGTCATGCTGCTCTCCAGGTCGCTGCCCAGCAGCTCGGCGAACTTAGCGGCGTGCTCGGCCTCCTCATAGGCGGCCTTCTCCCAGTACAGGCCGATCTCGGGATAGCCCTCGCGATGGGCGATGCGGGCCATGCACAGATACATACCCACCTCGGAGCACTCGCCGTTGAAGTTGGCCATCAGCTGGTCGAAGATATACTTCTTGTCCTCGTCAGAGATGTCGGCGTTGTTCTTCACGGTCTCGGCATAGATGCCGAACTTGTGCTCGGCGGCCAGCTTCAGCTCGCCCTTGACTTCCTCAAAAGCATTGCTCTTGGCGTGGCAGACGGGGCACTCGGCGGGCGCCTCGGGACCCTCATAGATATAACCGCAAACCTTGCAGACCCACTTCTTCATAGTAAGTTCCTCCTCAAATAATCATGTTTTCCTGCTTTTTCTGCATACAAATTGAACACTGTCCGTAAAACGTGAGCTCGTGGCGCTGGACCGCGAACCCATATTGCGCGCTGACGGCTTGGTCCATGTTGGCATCCAGACCCACGCTGTGCAGGTCTGCGACCAGGCCGCAGTCGGTGCAAACAAAGTGACTGTGGGGGGCGGTGTTCCCGTCGAACCGCTCCTGACCCTTGACAACGCCCACGCTCTGGATCTCCCCCTGGGCTTGAAACAGGGCCAGATTGCGGTAGACCGTTCCCAGGCTCAGGTCCGGGTGGGTGGGCTTGAGCTGCTGATAGACCCACTCGGCCGAGGGGTGACAGGTGGTCCCCCGGATGGCGGACAGGATCGCTTCCCGCTTTTTGCTGTATCGCATGGTACGCAATGGAGCCGCCTCCTTAACAATAATAATTCTTGTTACGCGCATAATATAGCACATCCTCCTCCGTTTGTAAAGGGGGTGCGGCAAATTTTTTCGAGGAAATTTTTGCAGAAAAGGACCGGCCCGGGGGATCGGGTCGGTCCTGGGGCAATCTCCGCTGTTGTGATTTGATGTAGGGGCCGATGTCCTCATCGGCCCGTTTCGGTGGTGCGTCGGGTATCGCGGGACGCTGAGGACAGCGTCCCCTACATTTTCTATTCAGGACTCCGCCCTTAAATGTCCAGCTCCAGCAGCACCGGGCAGTGGTCGCTGCCCTCCACGTCGCTTAGAATCTCGGCCCGGACAATCTTCTCCCGCAGGCGGTCGGAGATGATAAAGTAGTCAATGCGCCAGCCCGCGTTGTTCTGCCGGGCGTGGAAGCGGTAGGACCACCAGGAGTAGGCCCCCTGGGCGTCGGGGTGGAGGAAGCGGAAGGTGTCGGTAAAGCCGGAGGACAGCAGAATACTCATCCGCTCCCGCTCCTGGTCAGAGAAGCCGGCGTTCATCCGGTTGGTCTTGGGGTTTTTCAGGTCGATTTCCTGATGGGCCACATTCAGGTCCCCGCAGTAGATGACCGGCTTGGTCCTATCCAAAGAGACCAGATAGTCCAGCAGGTCCCGCTCCCACTCCATGCGGTAGTCCAGACGCTTCAGCCCGTCCTGAGCGTTGGGGGTGTAGCAGCAGACCAGATAAAACGTCTCATACTCCAGGGTGATGAGCCGCCCCTCGTGGTCGTGGACCTCCTTGTCCATGCCGTAGGCCACGGCCCGGGGCGCGTGGGGGGTGAAGACGGCGGTGCCGGAGTAGCCCTTTTTCTCCGCCGAGCTCCAGAACTCGTGGATTCCATCCCCCAGGGGGACGTCGGCCTGGCCTTGGCTCATTTTTGTCTCTTGCAGGCAGAGAAAATCCGGGGCCTGGGCCTGGTAAAAGTCCAGAAAGCCCTTTTTCATACAGGCCCGCAGGCCGTTCACATTCCAGGAGAGAAATTTCATGGGGTGCCTCCTTCGATTCAAGGTCGTTTGTGCCCCCACTATACCACAGACGGGGAAAAATGTCGAGGTTGTAAAACACCGGGAAATAGTCTATAATGTCGTCTATGTACTTCCATCCCCTGCAAAGGCCGGGGAATCTCAACCCATAAGGAGTGTGCAACCATGAATGAAATGAAGCTGCCCCAGGGGTATACCCCCCTGCTCTCGATTTACGAAACCCAGAAGGCCATCGGCCTGCTCAAGCGCCTGTTTGAGGACAAGCTGGCCGGTGCGCTGCGTCTGCACCGGGTGTCCGCCCCCCTGTTCGTCTCCGCCTCCTCCGGCCTGAACGACGACCTGAACGGCGTGGAGCGCCCCGTCGCCTTCGACATCAAGGGCGTGGACGAGACCGCCGTGGTGGTCCACTCCCTGGCCAAGTGGAAGCGCCTGGCGCTGAAGCGCTACCAGTTCCAGGCCGGCGAGGGTCTGTACACCGACATGAACGCCATCCGCCGGGACGAGGACCTGGACAGCCTGCACTCCGCCTATGTGGACCAGTGGGACTGGGAGAAAATCATCACCGCCAAGGACCGGAATATCGACTATCTGAAGCAGACCGTCCGGGCCATCGTCAGCGCCCTGGCCGACACCCAGTATTTCCTGCGTACCGTGTTCCCTCAGCTGTCCGCCCTGCCCCAGCTCAGCGGCGACATCACCTTTGTCACCTCCCAGGAGCTGGAGGACAAGTATCCCGGACTCACCCCCAAGGAGCGGGAGAACGCCTTTGTAAAGGAGCACCCCACCACCTTCCTCATGGGCATCGGCGGCAAGCTGCGCTCCGGCCAGCCCCACGACGGCCGCGCCCCCGACTATGACGACTGGAGCCTGAACGGCGACCTGCTGTTCTGGGACAGCGTGAGCGGCCGGGCCGTTGAGCTCTCCTCCATGGGCATCCGGGTGGACCCCGCCGCCCTGGACCGCCAGCTCACCCTGGCCGGCTGCGACAGCCGCCGGGAGCTGCCCTTCCACAAGATGCTGCTGGGCGGCGAGCTGCCCCTGACCATGGGCGGCGGCATCGGGCAGTCCCGCGTCTCCATGCTGCTGCTGGGCAAGGCCCACATCGGCGAGGTCCAGTCCTCCCTGTGGGACGAGGACACCATCCGCGCCTGCCAGGCGGCGGGAATCACTCTGCTGTAAGATGGGCGCCACGACGACGGGCGGGAGCCGGCAGGCCCCTGCCCGCCGGGTTCAAAAACGGCGGCGCGGCTGGGGACGGTGGCTTTTCCTCCTTCTGCTGCTGGTCCTCCTCCTGGCGGGAGGAACGGCGGCTACCCTGTATTTTACCCGCCCCGTCACCTTCTTCTACCGGGGCATGGAGCTGGAGGCCCTGCGGGGCGTGCCGGTGAACACCCTGGACCCGGCGTACTTCTCCACCGACGACCGGGGCCGGGTGACCTATGCCCAGGGGGACGTTACCGCCCGGACGGGCATTGACGTGTCCTTCTATCAGGGGGACATCGACTGGACCGCCGTGGCGGCGGACGGCATCGACTTCGCCTTCCTCCGCCTGGGCTACCGGGGCTATCAGGTCGGCGGACTGCAAATGGACACCGCCTACGCCCAGAATCTGGCGGGGGCCAAGGCCGCCGGGCTGGACGTGGGGGTCTACTTCTTCTCCCAGGCCATCTCCGTCCAGGAGGCGGAGGAGGAGGCCGACTACGTTCTGGCCGCCCTGGACAGGGCGGAGCTGGAGCTGCCCGTGGTCTTCGACTGGGAGTTCATCACCCCGGGAAAATCCGCCCGGACGGACCGCATGGAGGGTGCCCTGCTCACCCAGTGCGCCAAGGCGTTCTGCGAAAAGCTCCAGGCGGCGGGCTACACCCCCATGGTCTACTTCAACCAGGAGCTGGGCTACCTGACCTATGATTTAAGGGAGCTGACCCGCTTCCCCTTCTGGCTGGCGGAGTATGACAGCCGCCCGGATTTTTACTACGGCTTCTCCTTCTGGCAGTACACCCACACCGGAACGGTGGCGGGAATCCAGGGCAGCGTAGACCTGGATTTGGAGCTGAGGAAGCGCTGATTCGTCCCCTGCAAGCTGGCCCCTGCCGCAAATGATTGCGGCAGGGGCTGCAGCTTGTGGAAAAAGCGGCGAGGAGACGGACAAAGCCCGTCTCCTCGTTTTGCTTTTTGTATCGCTTGCTGTCTGTGCCGGATGGCGGCTTACTGCAGCAGCTGCAGGACGCCCTGGGGCACCTGGTTGGCCTGAGCCAGCATGGCCTGGGCGGACTGCACCAGGATGTTGTTCTTGGTGTAGGCCATCATCTCGTCGGCAACGTCGGTGTCGCGGATGGTGGACTCGGCGTCC
Organism: uncultured Eubacteriales bacterium; assembly: GCA_900550705.1. Classification (GTDB taxonomy): domain Bacteria; phylum Bacillota; class Clostridia; order Oscillospirales; family Oscillospiraceae; genus Lawsonibacter. The sequence continues at coordinate 6,041 of URTG01000089.1, forward strand.
TGGATGTTCTCGGTCATGACGGACAGGTTGTTGGAGGTGTGCTCCAGACGGTTCTGCAGAGCGCCCAAATCGCCGCGGGTGCCGGACACGGTGTTGATGGCATCCTTGATCTTCTGGATGGCGGTAGCGGCACCGTCCTGCGTGCCGATATCCACGTCATTGATCTTCAGACCGGTGGTGTGGCAGTCACCGATGGTGACGTTCAGCTTGTTGTGGGTTGCGGCAGTGTCGCCGATCTGCAGGGTCAGACCGCCAGCGCCAGCGGCGGCATCCGCAAGTGTGGCCTTATTCATCGTCAGACCTGCACCGGCAGCCGCAGTGACAGGGCCATCCGCCTTCATGGTAAAGGTCGTCAGTGCTTCGCCAACCGCCTTCTTGGCAGCATCTCCGGCATTCTGTGCAGCATAGGTCTTACCGAAATCACGCACAGCTTGAGTGATCTCATCGGCAGTGTACGTCTCCTTAGTTTTCGTACCCAGAGTAATGGTAATGTCAGAGCCGTTAGCTGCTACTGTAATACCTTTGTCATTGCCCGATCCGTCACCAAATGTGACAGACATGGCTGCGCCGCCAACCGTTGCCTGATCCTGTCCAATGGAGAAGGTTGCTTTTGCAGATCCCAAAATGCCATCGACCTTAGCGCCGTTAGCCAGAGAGCCGTCCAGCAGGTTCAGGCCATTGAAGTTGGAGCTGTCAGCGATGCGGTTGATCTCGCTCTTCAGCGCAGAAACTTCCTTCTGGAGATTCTTGCGGTCCACCTCGTCGTCGTAGGTGCCGTTGGCGGACTGGGTGGCCAGAGAGTCCATGCGGTTGAGCATATCGTGGACCTCCTGCAGAGCGCCCTCAGCGGTCTTCACCAGGGAGACGCCGTCCTTCACGTTCTTGCTGGCGGCCTTCAGACCGGTGATCTGAGCGCGCATCTTCTCGGAAATAGCCAGACCGGCGGCGTCGTCACCGGCGCGGTTGATCTTGTAGCCGGAGGACAGCTTCTCCAGGTTCTTGCTCAGAGC
>URTG01000090.1 GCA_900550705.1 uncultured Eubacteriales bacterium
ATGGCCACGATGATGGGGATCTCGGCGGCCTTGGCGTGGTTGATGGACTCCACGGTCTGGGGCATGATGCCGTCGTCCGCGGCCACCACCAGGATGGCCACATCGGTGATCATGGCACCGCGGGCGCGCATGGCGGTGAAGGCCTCGTGGCCCGGGGTGTCCAGGAAGGTGACGGGGCTGCCCTTCACCTTCACCTGGTAAGCGCCGATGTGCTGGGTGATGCCGCCGGCCTCGCCGGAGACCACGTTGGCGTGCCGGATATAGTCCAGCAGAGAGGTCTTGCCGTGGTCAACGTGACCCATGACCACCACCACGGGGGCGCGGGGGACCAGGTCCTCCGCCTTATCCTCGGTGGTGTCGATGAGCTTCTCCTCGATGGTGACGACAACCTCCTTCTCCACCTTGCAGCCCATCTCCTCGGCGATGATGGCGGCGGTGTCGTAGTCGATCACGTCGCTGACCGAGGCCATGATGCCGTTTTTGATGAGGCACTTGACCACCTCGGCGCCGGTCTTCTTCATGCGGCTGGCCAGCTCGCCCACGGCGATCTCGTCGGGGATCATGACCTTGACGGGGGCCTTCTTGGCGATCTCCAGCTGGAGGCGGCGCAGACGGTCCTGCTCCTCCTGGCGGCGCTTGTTGCCGTAGCTGCCGGCCTGTCGGCCGCCGCGCTGGCGCTGGGCGTTGCGGCCCTGGAACTTCTGCTTGCCGCCCCGGTCCTGCTGGCGGGCATCGGTGAAGGACTCCAGGTGCTCGTCGTACTTATCCAGGTTCACGTTGCCGCTGCCGCGGGTGTCCACCACCTTCTTCTGGGGGACGCGGGGCTGCTGCACGGCGGCCTGCTTGCCGCTCTGGGCCTGCTTGTCGGCGGGCTTGGCGCTCTGGGCGGACTGGGGAGCCTTGGCCTGGGCGGGCTTGCCGGCGGCCTGGGGGGCCGCCTTCTTCTCAGCGGGCTTGGCATCGTGATAGACGTCGGCATAGACGGACTCGATGGAGTCGATCTGGTTGTGCTGGGTCAGATACTCGAACACGATGGACAGCTCCTGCTCGGTCAGGGGCTGCATATGGTTCTTGGGGGGGTGCTTGTATTCGGTCAGGATGTCCATGACCTCTTTCGAGGGCAGGTCCTTGCCGTTCTTCTTGAAATCCTTTGCTACCTTATGGATCGGATATTTCTGCATCATGCGGAACGCCACCTCGTTTTCTTAGGAATCATGCCGGAATTTACCGGTGAGACGTCGGCCGCCGGGGCCGGGTCGCTTGGGAGAGCCGGGGCGATGGGAGCCGCCCTTGCCGGAGAAAGTGGGGCGGGAGCCGCCGGACTTTCGGTTCGGTCTGCCGCGGTCTCCCTTGGGGCGCGGCGGGCGCTGCGAGTGGGGGGCGGACGGCTTGTCGTCCGCCTTCTGCTGGGGGGGAGGGGGAGCCCAGGGCTTGCGCTTGCCCTCCCGCAGGTTCTTTTCGTGCTGGCGCTTCTCCTTCTGGCGCTGGAGCATCTTGTCGGCCTTGGTCCGCAGCTGCTGGGCGGCGGGGCCGTAGCGCTCCGGGTCCCGAAGGGCCAGCTTATCCACCAGAGAGGCGGCCATGCCCGCGTCGGAAAAGGCCAGCATGGCGCAGGAGGTGCGGCCCAGGGCGAAGCCCAGCTCCTCCTTGGAGAAGGGGAGGGACAGCCACAGTGCGTTGCCCGCCTCGCCGAAGTGGGCGGCCCGGCGGCAGGTGTTGGCGGCCGCGTCGTCGGCCAGCAGGATGAGCCGGGCGTGGCGGGAGCGGCACAGTGCGCCCACAGGCTCCTCGCCGATCTCCAGCTTGCCCGCCTTGCGGGCCAGGCCCAACAGGTGGAGGATAGGATCGCTATTCATGGGGGACCTCCTTCATCTGGGCCTCCAGCTCCGCCCACACCGGGTCGGGCAGGGGGGCGGAGAAGGCCCGCTCTAGGGCCTTGGACCTCCGGGCCTTGGCCAGGCAGGCCGGGTCGGGGCACACATAGGCCCCCCGGCCGGGCAACTTGCCCTTAAAATCCAGACTGACGGCCCCCTCGGGGGAGCGCACCACCCGGATCAATTCCTTTTTCGGCTTCATCTCCCGGCAGCCAACGCATTGGCGCATGGGTATCTTCTTGGGCAAACGTCACAACCCCTTTGTGTAATATATGCGGATTATTCCTCCGTCACGGTCTCGGCGGCCGCCTCAGACTCGGCCTCCGCTGCGGGCTCCTGAACGGCCTCCTCGGCGAACAGAGGGGTCTCCTCCTCGGCGGGGATGGGCTCCAGAGGAGCGGATTCGGGTTTGATGTCGATCTTGAAGCCGGTGAGCTTGGCGGCCAGGCGGGCGTTCTGGCCCTCCTTGCCGATGGCCAGGGACAGCTGATCGTCGGGCACCACCACGCGGCAGCTCTTGCCGTCGGGCAGGGTCTCCACGGAGATCACGTCGGCGGGGGACAGGGCGGCGGCCACATACTCGGCGGGGTCCTCGGAATACTTGATGATGTCCACCTTCTCGCCCTTCAGCTCCTCCACGATGGTGTTGACGCGCTGGCCCCGGGTGCCCACGCAGGCGCCGATAGGGTCCACGTTGGGGTCGGCGGACCAGACGGCCAGCTTGGTGCGGGAGCCTGCCTCCCGGGCCACGGACTTGATCTCCACGGTGCCGTCGTAAATTTCGGGGACCTCCAGCTCGAACAGGCGCTTCACCAGGCCGGGGTGGGTGCGGGAGATGAGGACCTGGGGGCCCTTGGTGGCCTTGCGGACCTCAGAGACGTAGATCTTCAGGCGCTGGCCCTCCACATAGTGCTCGCCCTTGACCTGCTCGTTGGCGGCCAGATAGGCATCGGTGAACTCAGAGCCGGAGTGCAGCCGCAGGGTGACGGAGCCGTTCCGGGGGTCGATCCGGGTGACCACGCCGGTGAGCAGCTCGTGCTCCTTGGTGCTGAACTCGTCGAAGACCATGCCCTGCTCCGCCTCGCGGATGCCCTGGATAATGACCTGACGGGCGGTCTGGGCGGCGATGCGGCCGAAGCTCTTGGGCTTGATCTCCATGCGGACCACATCGCCCAGCTGGGCCTGGGGCAGCACGGCACGGGCCTCCTCCAGGCTGATCTCGGTGGAGGGGTTGTCCACCTCCTCCACGATGTCCTTCTTCAGGAACAGACGAACGGTAGCGGTGTCGGGGTTGGCCTCCACCACCAGGTTATCGCCCACGCCCTCGTGGTCCCGGCGATAGGCGGACAGAAGGGCCTGGGTGATCTTCTCCAGCATATAGCCGGGCTTGATGCCCTTCTCCTGCTCGATCTGGGAGATGGCCTCGAAAAACTCCTTGCCGTCCAGCTCGTTGCTGTTGGTCTTTTTCACTGCTTTCTTTGCCACGGTGCTTTTCCTCCTCAAACGTTAAAAGCGGGGGTACAGCCGTACCAGCGCGATTTCTTTCTTTTCAAAGGACATGGGCGCTCCGCCCACGGTGAGGGTCACGCCGCCGTCTGCATAGGACTCCAGCGCGCCCACATATTCTTTCCGGCCGTCCCGGGGGCGATAGAGCTTGACCTCTACCTCCTGGCCCTGGAACTGGGTGAAGTGCTCCGGCTTTTTCAGCACCCGGTCCGCTCCGGCGGAGGAGACCTCAAAGGTGTAGCTGCCCTCTACGGGGTCGGCCTCGTCCAGCGCGTCAGACAGGGGGCGGGAGACGGCCTCGCAGTCCTCGATGGACACGCCGCCCTCCTTGTCGATGTAGACCCGCAGGAACCACTCGCCGGCCTCCTTGACATATTCCACGTCCCACAGGGAGCAGCCCGCCGCCTCCACAAAGGGGGCGGCCAGCGCGGCCACGGTGTCGGTTACTTTTGCCATACCAAAACCTCCAAGTAATGTGGATTCCGGCCTGGAAAAGCCGGGGTATCGGTGTTTTTTTCAATCAAAAAGAGCGGAGCCGAAACCCCACTCTCACCAATACTACCTCAATAACATCCTTAATATACCACAGCTCACCCCGGATTGCAAGGGGCGGGGCGGAAGTTTTTCAAATTTCGGCGGAGAAAACCGGAGAAAAGTCCATGATTTTCTTGCACATAAGCACGAAGGGGCCGGGAACACTACCCTCGGATGGAGTATTCAAAGCCAACGGAACAGGAGGAGACGCCATGCGAATGGGATGTGCTGCGCTGCTGCTGGCGGCGGTGGTCAGTCTGGCATCCTGCGGGATGTCGGGGGACCGGATGGACACCAACGTAAATGCCGCAGGCAGCCAGGTGAACCCGCCCGGGGGCACCATGAGCCAGACCCGGGGCCGGTTCGACTCCGGCGTGGAGGGCCGCAGCGCCCGGAACTACTCGGACGACGGGACCTATTACGCCGGCCGGACAGGAAAGGTGACGTAAAAACCGCGCCGCCGCAGAGGGGGTTCCCTTCTGCGGCGGCGCGAAGATTTTTTGGATTTTTTTGGCCCGCCGGCTTACTTGGCCTGACGGTTCTTCATAATCACCAGGTAGCCCAGCATGAGCACCACGCCCACGGGCAGGGCCAGCAGACCGGGCAGACCGGCGTTGGCCAGGAAACCGGCCAGCACATAGCACAGACCGGAGATCACCGCGCAGGACACCGCATAGGGCAGCTGGGTGGACACATGGTTCACATGGTCGCACTGGGCACCGGCGGAGGCCATGATGGTGGTGTCGGAGATGGGGGAGCAGTGGTCGCCGCAGACGGCACCGGCCATACAGGCGGAGATGCAGATGATGGCCAGGGGGTTGTCCATGGAGAACACGTTCTGAACGATGGGGATCAGAATCCCGAAGGTGCCCCAGCTGGTGCCGGTGGCGAAGGCCAGCAGGCAGCCGATCACGAACACGATCACAGGCAGCAGCATCTGAACGCCGGTGGCGGAGGCCCGGACGAAGTCACGGACGAAGAACTTGGCACCCAGGGAGTCGGTCATGCCCTTCAGAGACCAGGCGAAGGTCAGGATCAGAATGGCGGGGACCATGGCCTTGAAGCCCTCGGGAATGCAGCCCATCATCTCCTTGAAGGACATGGAGCGGCGGACCAGGTAGTAGATGAGGGAGAACAGCAGACCGAAGGAGCTGCCCAGCATCAGGCCGATGGAGGCATCGGAGTTGGAAAACGCCTCGACAAAGTTGGTGCCGGAGAAAAAGCCGCCGGAGTAGATCATGCCGATGACGCAGCAGATGACCAGCACCACGATGGGCAGCACCAGGTCGATGACGGCACCCTTGCTCTCGTCAATGTCGTCGTCCAGCATGGCATAGGGGTTGGAGCCGGAGAACAGGTCGTTGTGCTCGAGGGCGTTGCGCTCATGGGCGGCCATGGGGCCGAAGTCCACCTGCATCAGCACCAGACCCAGCATCATCACCAGGGTGAGCAGGGCGTAGAAGTTATAGGGAATGGCCCGGATGAACAGGTTCAGGCCCTGGCCGTCCTCGGCAAAGCCGGACACGGCGGCGGCCCAGGAGGAGATGGGGGCGATGATGCAGATGGGGGCGGCGGTGGCGTCAATAATATAGGCCAGCTTGGCCCGGGACACCTGGTGCTTGTCGGTGATGGGGCGCATGACAGAGCCCACAGTGAGGCAGTTGAAGTAGTCGTCAATGAAGATCAGGCAGCCCAGCAGAATGGAGGCCAGCTGTGCCCCGGCCCGGGTCTTGATGTTCTTCTTGGCCCAGCGGCCGAAGGCGGCGGAGCCGCCCGCCTTGTTCATCAGGCAGACGATGGTGCCCAGCACCACCAGGAAAATCAGAATACCCACGTTGTAGCTGTCCGCCAGAGAGGCCACGATGCCGTCGCTGAACACATGGGTCAGCGTGCCCTCGAAGGAGAAGTTGGAGTACAGCAGACCGCCCATGAGAATACCGATGAACAGGGAGGAGTAGACCTCCTTGGTCAGCAGCGCCAGGGCGATGGCGATCACCGGGGGCAGCAGGGCGAAGACGGTGTTGTAGAAGTGACTGGGGGAGGGGATATAGCCTGTCCCGTCACACGTCGCGCACACGTTGGTGCCGCCGCAGGTCTCGCAGGCGGAGTCGGTGCCGTAACAGTCGGTGCAGATGCCCAGACCGCCGCAGCTGGTGCAGACGATCATCTTGGTGCCGGAGGCCTCGGTGGGGTCCTCTCCGGCCGCAAAGGCGGTAGTGACCAGCGCCAGAAGCACCATCACCACAAGGATGGCCCGCATGGGCCAGGAACGTCGCAGATTCATGGTTGAACATACCTCCTAAAAAATACACACACAGGCGGGATGCAGACCTCAGAGCAGCAAAAAACCATGGACGCGGCGCGCCCATGGTAAGCCGGACCGCTCCGGCGTGGCCGGAGACAGGTCTGGATAGCGCTCCACTGTGATCTGTGACAGTCCGGGGGATGTTTTCCCACGGCCCAGGGGAAGTGCATCAGGCTCTGCGCCTCCCCTTCGGCGGCTGCCCCTCTCCTCTGAAACGGCAGCCTGGCCTTGTCTCAGAGTACGCATGGAAGCCGCGCCTCTATCCCTTTGATTGAATTGCAAGTATCCTATCACGGACCATCCGGAAAGTCAAGCGGATTTCCTGCTTTTCTGGCTTTTTTCGGTAAAATCCCGCAGCGGACTAGGTTTCCGGCAGCATATAGAAGGTGTAGGTGCCGGTGCACACGATTTTTCCGGCGGCGTTGGTCAGGGTCACGGCCACCACGCACAGGTGACGCCCCCGCTTTTTGGGGACCGCCTCGCAGACAATCTCTGGGCCGAACGCGGGGCGGAGAAACTCCATGGAGCACCCGGAGGTGACGCAGGAGCCGCCCGGCGCGCAGGCACAGGTGCCCGCCACCGTGTCCGCCAGGGTGGCCAGCGCCCCGCCGTGGACCTGCCCGTGGGGGTTGATGCTGTCCGGCCCCACGGTGAGTACGCCCCGGCCGTAGTCTGCCCGGGCCTCCGTGACGACAATGCCGTTTTCAAAGGAAAATTGATGGGGTGCGTTTACCGCCGCGAAAATGGCGGGAGTCTGTGGATTGGTCATGGT
>URTG01000091.1 GCA_900550705.1 uncultured Eubacteriales bacterium
AGGGGACCCTGACGGTCCCCTTTCCAACTATCCCTCCCTCCGAACCCTTTGGTCGAAGCGAGTTTTTTGACAGTCTGGCTTTTTTCTAAAATTCTCCCAGCTCCCGCACCACGGCGGAGGCAAGCACCAATCCGGCGGCGGCGGGGACGAAGGAGATGGACCCCGGCGTGGCCCGGCGGGCGGAGGAACGGGGGCGGGTGTCCGCCCCGGCGGGGGGCTCGGTCTCTACGGGGGCCAGGGGGGTGCGGGGCTCCTCCTTGGAGTAGACCACCTTCAGGTGCCGGATTCCCCGCTTGCGGAGCTCCTTCCGCATGACCCGGGCCAGGGGGCAGTTCTCTGTTTTGGAGATGTCCGTCACCACAAAGGCCGTGGGGTCCAGCTTGTTTCCCGTGCCCATGGCGCTGATGACGGGAACGCCCAGCTCCGTGCAGCGCCGGACGATGTCCAGCTTGGCGGCCACGGTGTCGATGCAGTCCACCACATAGTCATACTGGCGGAAGTCCACCTGGTCGGCGTTCTCCGGCAGATAGAACATCCGGATGGCCCGCACCCGGCAGTCCGGGGCGATGTCCCGCACCCGGGCGGCGGCCACCTCCGCCTTGGGCTGGCCCACGGTGGAGTGCAGGGCAATGAGCTGGCGGTTCAGATTGCTCTCTGACACCGTGTCGTCGTCGTACAGGTCCAGCGCGCCCACACCGGCCCGGGCCAGGGCCTCCACGCAGAAGCCGCCCACGCCGCCGATACCGAACACCGCCACCTTTGCCCGGCCCAGCCGCTCCAGCGGGCCGTCGCCCACCAGCAGGCGGGTGCGAATCCATTGATCTGACATTCTGTTCTCTCCTCAGAAAAGCCCGGTCCGCCGGAGAGCATCCTTCTCCCGACAGGCCGGGCCTGTTTTGTGGTTTGGATTACTTGACCAGCTGGGACATATCATACATCCCCGGCTGGGTGACGGTGGCCATGAACTTGGCGGCCTCCACCGCGCCCTGGGCGAAGATCTCCCGGGAGAGGGCGGTGTGCTTGATCTCCATCACCTCGTCGTGGCCGGCGAAGATGATCTCATGCTCACCCACCATGGTGCCGCCCCGGACGGCGGAGATGCCGATCTCCTTCTTGTCCCGGGGGTGGCGGGTGCTGTGCCGCTCGAAGACGTACTCCGTCTCGTGGCCGCAGGCCGCCGCCGCCGCATCGGCGATCATCAGGGCGGTGCCGGAGGGGGCGTCCACCTTGCGGCGGTGATGGCGCTCCACAATTTCGATGTCGTAGCTGTCGCCCAGAATGGAGGCGGCCTTCTTCACCAGCTCCAGCAGCACGTTAATGCCCAGCGACATATTGGCAGACCGGAAAATGGGCACCTCCAGCGCCGCCGCGCCGATCTGGGCCAGCTGCTCCGGGGTATAGCCGGTGGTGGCCAGGACCAGGGGGGTCTTAGTGGCCTTGGCAAAGGCCAGCAGACCGTCCAGCGCCGCGGGGGAGGAGAAGTCGATCACCGCATCGGCATGGCCGGCGAACTGGGCGGGGGAGGAGTAGACGGGGTAGTCGTGGTCTGCGGTGCCCATCACGTCGAACCCGGCGGCGATCTCCACCTGGGGGTCCGCCTGGCACAGGGACTCTACTACCCGGCCCATGTGGCCGTTGCAGCCGGAAATAATTATCTTCTGCATGGTATTCCTCGCTTACTTCAGCAGGCCCATCCGATCCATGGCGGTACGCAGGGTAGCCTTGTGCGCCTCGGACATATCACACAGGGGCAGACGCAGGGGGCCGGCCTCCATGCCCATCAGATTCATGGCGGTCTTCACGGGGATGGGGTTGACCTCGCAGAACAGGGCGTCGATCAGGTCCATGTACCGGATCTGGAGCTTGGAGGCCTCCTCAAACTTGCCGTCCAGGCACAGGTGGCTCATCTTTACCATCACCTCGGGGGCGATGTTGGACACCACGGAGATCACGCCCTTGGCGCCCAGAGACATCATGGGCACCACCTGGTCATCGTTGCCGGACCAGATGTAGAAGTCATCGGGGCAGAGAAAGCGGGTGTGGGCCAGCAGAGAGAAGTTGCCGCTGGCCTCCTTCACGCCGTTGATCTTGGGGTTCTCCGACAGGACCTTGTAGGTCTCGGCGGTGAAGGAGACACCGGTGCGGCTGGGGACGTTGTACAGGATGATGGGCAGCTCGGTGCGGTCGGCAATATACTCATAGTGCTTGATGAGACCGGTCTGGCTGGCCTTGTTGTAGTAGGGGGTGACGTGCAGCAGGGCGTCCGCGCCGGAGTCCTGGGCGTGCTGCGACAGGTAGACGGCGGCGGAGGTGTCGTTGCTGCCGGCACCGGCGATGACCTTCACCCGGTGGTCCACACGCTTGACGCAGAACTCCACCGCGGCGATGTGCTCCCGGATGGACATGGTGGCGGACTCGCCGGTGGTGCCGCAGACACAGACGGCATCCACGCCGCCGGCGATCTGGGCGTCGATCAGCGCGCCGAAGGCATCGTAGTTAATGTTTCCGTTCCGGTCGAAGGGGGTGGCCAGCGCCACACAGCTTCCGGTAAAAACAGGGGTCCTCATTCTTTTCATACACCCTTTCAAGAGAGATCGCTCCCGGTCTCATTCCGTGCTCCCCGCCCCGTACCTGGGCGCGGGAACACAGAATGGCATTGGGAGAACAGTTGTTCGGGGGAGAGGCGTGCTTACTTGTGGTCGATATAGCCCTCGGCGCACAGCAGCTCCGCCAGCAGGACAGCGCCGCCGGCCGCGCCGCGGAGGGTATTGTGGGACAGGCCCACAAACTTGTAGTCATACTGGGTATCGGGACGCAGGCGGCCCATGGACACGGCCATGCCGCCCTCCAGCTCCCGGTCCAGCTTGGCCTGGGGGCGGTCGGGTTCCTCAAAGTAGTGGATGAACTGCTTGGGGGCGGAGGGGAGGTTCAGCGCCTGGGGACGGCCCTTGAAGGCGGCCCAGTCCGCCTTGATCTGCTCCATGGTGGGCTTCTCGCCGGCGAACTTCACGAACACGGCGGCGGTGTGGCCGTCAGACACGGGGACGCGGAGGCACTGGGCGGTGATGGCGGGGGCCTCGGCCTTGACGATCTTGCCGTCCTCCACATGGCCCCAGACCTTCAGGGGCTCCTGCTCGCTCTTTTCTTCCTCGCCGCCGATATAGGGGATGACGTTGTCGATCATCTCGGGCCAGCGCTCAAAGGTCTTGCCCGCGCCGGAAATGGCCTGATAGGTGCAGACCAGGACCTTCTCAATGCCGTACTTCATCAGGGGGTGCAGGGCGGGGGCATAGGACTGGATGGAGCAGTTGGACTTGACGGCGATGAAGCCCCGCTTGGTGCCCAGGCGCTTCCGCTGGGCGGCAATGACCTCCAGGTGCTCGGGGTTCATCTCGGGCACCACCATGGGCACGTCCTCGGTCCAGCGGTGGGCGGAGTTGTTGGAGACCACGGGGCACTCGGCCTGGGCGTAGCGCTCCTCCAGGGCGCGGATCTCCTCCTTCTTCATATCCACGGCGCAGAAGACAAAGTCTACCATGGAGGCGATCTGATCCACGTCGGCCTGGGCATCCAGGACCACCAGCTTCTTGGCCTCCTCGGGGATGGGCTTCTTCATGGCCCAGCGGTTGGCAACGGCCTCCTCATAGGTCTTGCCGGCAGAGCGGGGGCTGGCGGCAATGGCGGTGAGCTGGAACCAGGGGTGGTTCTCCATCAGAGTGACAAAGCGCTGACCGACCATGCCCGTTCCACCGATGATGCCTACTTTATACTTTTCCATGTTCATTACCTCCATGCATGACAGACTATGTGCCGCACCGGCGGCCCATGACGGAATCCACCGTGCGTAAAAAAATAAATCAGCGGCTTTTCAAGCGGCTGATTTTGTACTATAATGTCGATGTTGAGGCTTGCCTCCACCGGCAGAATATTTACAAAAGCAGACAGCGCTCCATCAGTTCCCCTGATGACAGTCGGCAAGCTCTTAACCAGACGACCAGAGGCCCACTCATTCCGGCGGAGGGGACCCTTCGGCGATCTTCCCTTTCTGCAAGGCTCATCGGGAACCGGTTCCCTGACGATGCATACTCATGCAGACCGCAACCTCTATCATGCGTAATTTGATTTTATCCTATCATTTTTCCAGATAGGTGTCAATAGACCCTGTCGTTTGAAACAGAGAAATGGAGAGTCTCATGAAACGAAAAATTATACAATTTGCCGCTGTTTTTCTTGCGCTGACACTCTGTCTTCCCACTGTGTGGGCGGCGCGCACAGATTCCGGAGGAAACGTGATGATCCGGGTGGGTCTGGCATCCTCCTCCAGCCACAATGCCGAGGGGGAGAAGGAGTGCGCCCATCTGCAAAACAACACGGGATACGGCTCCGGCTTCCGCTTCGGGTACTATGACGACAGCCTGCGCTTTGTGGAGCTGGCCCGGACCTCCGCCGAGGTCACCCAGGTCGCCATGATGAAGACCCAGAACATGGGCTACGGGCGGGACAGCGCCGGCAAGACCACCTACTCCACCTCCATCAGCAGCGACATCACCGTGGGCTGTTACCATGTCCAGATCCCCGGCGGCTATGCCTCCTACCGGGACGCGGCGGAGGATGCCGCCCTCTACGGCGGCTTTGTGGCCTGGATCGACGGCAGCTACCAGGTCCGGGTGGGCTCCTTCACAACCAAGGAGGACGCCGAGGCGGCCCTGGCCAATATGGCCCAGGGCACCGTGGTGGGCACCAGCGCGTATGGGATCAGCGTGGTGGAGACCGGCACGGACCACATCCTCTTTCAATTCGACGGCGGCAGCGGCCGGGCGCTGGGCGTTCTGCCCGACGTCACCGGTGTCTCCGATGTCCGCACCTGGTTTTCCGGCTATAAGTACCGGGGCGGCTTTACCTATCAGCGGGTCACCGGCGGCAACCTCACGGTGGTCAATGTGCTGGACCTGGAGAGCTATGTCAAGGGCGTGACCCCCTATGAGATGGGCCGTCTCTGGCCTCTGGAGGCGCTCAAAACCCAGGCGGTGTGCGCCCGGACCTATGTGCTCCGCAGTCTGAACACCCACGGGAGTCTGGGCTTCGACGTGTGCAACTCCGCCTCCTGCCAGGCCTACTGCGGCGTGGGCAGCTCCCGGGCGGACTACGGCGCCTCCGACCTCAGCGACCGGGCCGTGGAGGAGACGGCGGGTCAGGTGGTCACCTACAACGACAGCCTGGCGGACACCTATTATTCCTCCAGCCACGGCGGAGCCAGCGAGGAGGTCTCCAACATCTGGGGCAGCAACAAGCCGGGGGATTATCCCTATCTCTGCGGCGTGATCGACCCCTATGAGGCCTCCGCAGCCAGCATCAACGCCAAATCCTCCTGGAAGGTCACCTACTCCGCCGCCCAGCTTGCCCAGCGGCTTCAGGGCTACGGCTACGGCGTGAACGCCTCCATCGACCATCTGACGCTGACCTACTCCAAGCTGGGAAACGTACTGAAGATCGTGGTCCACTGGGACAACGGAAAGACCAATACCTTCTCCTCCTCCGGCAGCAGCAAGGCCAAAACGGACATCCGCTATACCTTCGGGGTGGATTCCATCCACTTCACCGTCAACGGTGCTTCCGTGACGCCGGGGACATCCACCCCTGCGGCCTCGCCTGCCGCCAGCGGCTACCCGGTGAACGGCTCCGGGAGCCTGAACAGCCTGGACGGCGCGTACACTATCTCCGGCTCCGGAACGGTGGGGACCATCTCCGGCACCCCCTATGCCATCTCCGGCTCCGGCCAGGTGGCCCAGGTGGAGCAGCCATCCGAAGATAACAGCTCCAGCTCCGGCGGCTCCAACGAGGGCGGCGGAACGGTGACCACCTCCGGTTCCTCCTATGTCTTCGCCGGCGGCGGCTGGGGCCATCAGGTGGGCATGAGCCAATTCGGCGCCAACGCCATGGCCAAGCAGGGCTTTACTTATGACCAGATCCTGAAGTTCTATTTCCCCGGTGTCCAGGTCGGCACTTATCGAAACTAAACGAAGAAAGGCGTTTTTCCCGTGAAAACTTCTGATTTTGATTTTTACCTCCCCGAAGAGCTGATTGCCCAGACCCCACTGGAGCGGCGGGATACCTCCCGGCTGCTGACGCTGGACAAGGTGACAGGGGAGACGGGGCACTATCATTTCTATGACCTGCCCCAGTTCCTCAAGCCCGGCGACTGCCTGGTGCTGAACAACTCCCGGGTCCTGCCCGCCCGCCTCATCGGCCACCGGCCCACCGGCGGCGTCTGCGAGGTGCTGCTCCTCTCCGACAAGGGGGACAACGTGTGGGAGTGCCTGGTACGCCCCGGCCGGAAGCTCCGCACCGGCGCCCAGGTCATCTTCGGCAACGGCGAGCTCACCGCCACCATTGAGGCGGAGGAGTCCGACGGCAACCGGCTGGTCCGCTTCCACTACCAGGGTATCTTCCTGGAAATTCTGGAGCACCTGGGCAAAATGCCTCTGCCGCCCTACATCAAGGCGGAGCTTCAGGACAACGAGCGCTACCAGACCGTCTACTCCAAAGTCATGGGCTCCGCCGCCGCTCCCACCGCCGGTCTGCACTTCACGCCGGAGCTGCTGCAAACCATCCAGGACATGGAGGTGTCCATCTGCTATGTGACCCTCCATGTGGGCCTGGGCACCTTCCGCCCGGTGAAGGCGGAGGACATTCAGGATCACGAGATGCACTCCGAGTTCTGCCAGATCAGCCAGGAGACCGCCGACACCATCAACCGCACCCGCGCCAACGGCGGCCGGGTGATCTGCGTGGGCACCACCTCCTGCCGCACCGTAGAAAGCTTCGCCGAGGAGGACGGCACCATGCGCGCCCGCTCCGGCTGGACCAACATCTTTATCTACCCCGGCTACCGCTTCAAGGTGCTGGATGCCCTCATCACCAACTTCCACCTGCCCCAGTCCACCCTCATTATGCTGGTCTCCGCCCTGGCCGGACGGGAACACGTCCTGG
>URTG01000092.1 GCA_900550705.1 uncultured Eubacteriales bacterium
TGGGCGGTGAGCATTACGCCAAAGCACGAGAAGCCTATGACCGGGCCAAACAGAATCGGGAAAAGGCAGAAAAACTAAAATCGGAACACTAAAGGAGAGCAGAATATGGGATTCGATGATTTTCTGAGAAAAGCTGCTCAGGTGGGAGGCAGCGCTTTGGATTACATGGAAGACAAAGCAGAACAGATGGAGCAATATAAGCGCCGCTATGAGTGGATGAGCGACGAAGAATTGATGAAACATTATAAAAAGCGCTCCGGTTGGGAGAAAGCTGCAATTAGGTCGTTGCTCATAGAACGCGGGTACGGTTCCGGGGACTAAATTGGGAAAAACCGCTGCTTGACAATCCTGCCTTCCGGTGCTATAGTTCCCTTATTACATCGGCACAGAAGGAGAAGAACCCGCAGGTTCCGGACAGAGAGGGGCGCGTTTGGTGGAAGCGCTCTGCGGAGAAGCGGCGGGAGTACCACTCCGGAGCCGCCCGGGACGACCGGGACGGGCCCGCCCGTTACAGCGGTCACAAGCGGCGGCCTGCGGGCCGCAAGCAGGGTGGAACCGTGGAGCGAGTATTCGCCTCACCCCTGGCACGTTCAGGGGTGAGGCGTTTTGTTTTACCCCGAGGCATCTCCCGCCGGGAGAGATTTTACTGAGGAGGAACCAACATCATGGCAGAAGAAGTCAAGAACGAATTTACCTTTGAAAACCCCGAGTATCGCCAGACCTACTGGCACACCTGCTCCCATGTGATGGCCCAGGCCGTGAAGCGCCTGTGGCCCGATGTGAAGCTGGCCATCGGCCCCGCCATCGCTGAGGGCTGGTATTACGACATGGATGCCCCCTTCGCCTTTACCCCCGAGCACCTGGAGCAGATCGAGGCCGAAATGCGGAAGATCTGCAAGGAGAAGCTGAAGCTGGAGCGCTTTGAGCTGCCCCGGCCCGAGGCCATCCGGTTCATGGAGGAGCAGAACGAGCCCTTCAAGGTGGAGCTCATCCAGGACCTGCCCGAGGATGCCCACATCTCCTTCTATAAGCAGGGCGAGTTCACCGACCTGTGCGCCGGTCCCCACCTGGATTCCACCGGACGGATCAAGGGCAACGCCATCAAGCTGCTGGCCTGCAACGCCGCCTATTGGCGGGGCGACTCCGAGCGGGAGACCCTGCAGCGCATCTACGGCATCGCCTTCCCCAAGAAGGACGAGCTGGACGCCTATCTCCAGCGCATCGAGGAGGCCAAGCGCCGGGACCACCGGAAGCTGGGCCGTGAGCTGGGCCTGTTCATGACCAACGACCTGGTGGGCAAGGGTATGCCCATGTTCCTGCCCAAGGGCTACACCGTGTGGCAGATCCTGGAGAACTACATCAAGGAGAAGGAGCGCAAGCTGGGCTATCAGCACGTCATGACCCCCTGCGTGGGCACCGTGGACCTGTACCGCACCTCCGGCCACTGGGACCACTACAAGGAGAATATGTTCCCCGCCATGGAGGTGGAGGACGAGAGCTTCGTCCTGCGGCCCATGAACTGCCCCCACCACATGATGATCTACGCCAACCGGCCCCACTCCTACCGTCAGCTCCCTGTCCGCATCGGCGAGGTGGCCCACGACTTCCGCTTTGAGGCCAGCGGCACCCTGAAGGGCATCGAGCGCGCCCGGCACTTCTGCCAGAACGACGCCCATCTGTTCGTCACCCCCGACCAGATCAAGAGCGAGGTGGCCGCCGTCTGCGACCTGATCTTCGACGTGTATAAGGACTTCCACATCACCGACTACCGCTGCGTCCTGTCCCTGCGGGACCCCGCCGACAAGAAGAAGTATCACGACGACGACGAGATGTGGGACAAGGCCGAAAACGCCCTGCGTGAGGTCCTCACCGAGCTGGGCATCCACTTCACCGAGGAGATCGGCGAGGCCGCCTTCTACGGCCCCAAGCTGGACGTGAACGTGAAGCCCGCCGTGGGCGGCGAGTACACCCTGTCCACCTGCCAGCTGGACTTCTGCCTGCCCGCCAAGTTCCACCTGCTGTACGCCGACAAGAACGGCGAGGAGCAGACCCCTGTGGTGCTGCACCGCGCCATCCTGGGCTCCCTGGACCGCTTTATGGCCTACCTCATCGAGGAGACCATGGGCGCCTTCCCCGCCTGGCTGGCCCCCGTGCAGGTCAAGGTGCTGCCGGTTACGGACCGTGCACTGGCGTATGCCGAGGAAATCTCTGCGGCGCTGGATGCCAAGGGCTTCCGGATGGAAGTGGACGGGCGGAACGAGAAGATCGGCAAGAAGATCCGCGAGACCACCCTGGAGAAGGTCCCCTATATGCTGGTGGTGGGCGACCGGGACATGGAGAACAAGACCGTCTCCGTCCGCACCCGCTCCGGCGAGGACCTGGGCGCCATGAGCCTGGAGGCCTTCGCCGCCAAGCTGAAGGAGGACGTGGACACCAAGGTCCAGCAGTAATTTTTGAATCTGCGCTTCACCGCCGCCCCGCACCCCGGGGCGGCGGTTTTTTGTCAGAACCGGTAGACAGTCCAAGAAAAAACAGCTATAATAGCGCTGACCGCAAACCATGCGTTTGAAACCGGAAGCTGCCGCCTCTTGAAGGGAAAACGGGGCGGAATGAACTAGAGAGAGGAACGGAATTATGGAAATTAACGGTCAGACCGTGAACGAGACCGTGGAATACGCCCGGATGGGGCTGTCCCCGGAGCTGATGCGCGCCATTGAGAAGAAGGGCTACGTCCAGGCCACCGCCGTCCAGGCCGGGGCCATCCCTTATTTTATGGACTGGAAGGATGTGATCGCCAAGGCCCCCACGGGGACGGGCAAGACCTTCGCCTTCGGCATCCCCATGGTGGAGCACACCGACCCGGAGGGCTGCGACGTCACCGGTCTGGTGCTGGCCCCCACCCGGGAGCTGGCCATCCAGATCCGGGACGAGCTGCGGGACCTGTGCGCCTTTAAGGAGGGTGTGCGGGTGGTCTGCCTCTACGGCGGCCAGCCCATCGACAAGCAGATCACCCAGCTGAAGCGCGTCCCCCAGATCGTGGTGGCCACCCCCGGCCGCCTCATGGACCACATGAAGCGCCGCACCGTCCGCCTGGACAAGGTGCAGACCGTGGTGCTGGACGAGGCCGACCGGATGCTGGACATGGGCTTCGTCCGGGATGTGACCCACATTCTGGACCAGATGCCCAAGCGCCGGAACCTGGGGATGTTCTCCGCCACCATCTCCCGGGAGGTGCTGGACATCTCCTGGGTCTATCAGCGGGACCCGGTGGAGATCACCGTCCAGGCCGACCGGGAGAACAAGCCCGACATCGCCCAGTACCGCCTGGAGGTGGACCGCAGCGAAAAGGCGGACACCATGGCCCGGCTGATGGACATGGGGGGCTATGAGCGGGTCATCGCCTTCTGCAACACCAAGAACATGACCGACCGGCTGGCCGGTCTGCTGGAAATGCGGGGCATCTCCTGCCAGGCCATCCACGGGGACATCCCCCAGGCCGTGCGGGAGAAGACCCTGCAAAGGTTCCGGGAGGGCAAGCTCCGGGTGCTGGCCGCCACCGACGTGGCCGCCCGGGGGCTGGACATCGACGACGTGGACGCCGTCTTTAACTACGACGTGCCCGACGAGAACGAGTATTACGTCCACCGGGTGGGCCGCACCGGCCGGGCCAAGCGCCACGGCGTGGCCTTCTCCCTGGTGTCCTCCATTGCCGAGGGCCTGCGGCTGGACGACATTGCAAAGAACACCGCCCAGGAGATCCGGGCCGTGCGCTTCAACGAGAAGGGCGATCTGGTCGCCCAGGTTAAGAAGTAAGCGATCCGGCTATACTTTCTGGGTAAGGAGGGTGATCCCATGATCCAGGTGCGTGTATCCACGCCGGAGGACGTCCCCGCCCAGCGGCGGCTGTGGAAGCTGGCCTTCGGCGATGAGGACGCCTATCTCGACAACTTTTATCAGAATTACTACCGCCCCGAGCGGGTGCTGGTGCTGGAGGAGGCGGGGGAGCTGCGGGCCATGACCGCCTGGTTCGCCACGGGGCTGGTCCTGCCCGACGGGAGCCGCCTCCGGACGGCCTACCTGTATGCCGTGTCCACCCATCCGGACTTCCGGGGGCGGGGCCTGGCGGGGCAGCTGCTGGCCGGGGCGGACCGCTGGTTCCGGCGGTGGGACATCCCGGCGGTGACCACCGTACCGGCGGAGCCCTCGCTGCACCGCTTCTTCGGGGCCAACGGCTTTCGGGAGTGCTTCGTCCACGACCCCCGGCACTGGGAGGGGGAGGGGGCGAACCCCCTGGGCCTGACCCTCCGCCCCCTGCCCCCGGGGGAGTACGCCCAGGCCCGGGAGGCCCGGCTGGCGGGCACCGTCCACATCTTTCTGCCCCGGGAGGCCGCAGCCTATCAGGAGGGGGCCAGCCGTCTCTCCGGCGGCGGGCTGTACGCCCTGTCCACCCCCGGGGCGGAGACCCTGCTGTGTACCGAGGGCCTGCCGGACGGCAGACTGCTGGTAAAGGAGCTGCTGGGGCCGGAGGAATCCCGGGACGCGGCCCTGTCAGCCCTGCCCCTTTTGCTGCCGAATTGGTCGGGAGACTACCGAATCCCCGGGGAAACGGTCCCCTTCGGGATGCTGAAGTGGCTGGATTCGGAGCGGGAGCGGACCTGGAATTGGAAGACAAAAGGGTATCTGGGACTGGCTTTTGACTGAAATCCTGCATTTTGCGGCGCTGTTTTCCGGAACAGCGCCGTTTTGCTTTGGTTGGGCTTTGTACACCTTGCTACAATCAAACGGTTGTGACAACCCCCACAAAAAAATTCCTTTACAGATGGCACATTTATGGTATGATGTACACAAGAAAGAGAGAAACGGGGCGAAGCTCCGGATACCCCTTTCGATTCGTCCTTAGAAAATGAAGGCAATCTGTCACAACTATTTGGACAAGAAACAATATAGGAGGATGAACAGCATGAATCAGTACATTGAGAAAGTTCTGGCTGCCACCAAGGCTAAGAACGCCAACGAGCCCGAGTTCCTGCAGACCGTCGAGGAGGTTCTGACCTCTCTGGAGCCCGTCATCAACGCTCACCCCGAGTATGAGAAGGCCGCTCTGCTGGAGCGCATGGTCGAGCCCGAGCGCGCCATCGAGTTCCGCGTCACCTGGGAGGACGACAACCACGAGTGGCACGTCAACCGCGGCTACCGCGTTCAGTACAACGCGGCTCTCGGCCCCTTCAAGGGCGGTCTGCGCTTTGACCCCTCCGTCAACCTGTCCATCATCAAGTTCCTGGGCTTCGAGCAGGTCTTCAAGGATGCCATGACCGGTCTGCCCATCGGCGGTGCCAAGGGCGGCTCCGACTTCGATCCCCGCGGCCGCAGCGACGCTGAGATCATGCGCTTCTGCCAGGCTTTCATGACCGAGCTGTATCGCCACATCGGCCAGGACATCGACTGCCCCGCCGGCGACCTGGGCGTGGGCGGCCGTGAGATCGGCTACCTGTATGGCCAGTATCGCCGCATTGTCGGCGGCTCCGAGTTCGGCGCTGTGTCCGGCAAGTCCGTCGTCACCGGCGGTTCCATCCTGCGTCCCGAGGCCACCGGTTTCGGTGCTGTCTACTATCTGGTCGAGGCTCTGAAGCACGAGGGCGTGGACATCAAGGGCAAGAAGATCGCCATTTCCGGCTACGGCAACGTGGGCTGGGGCATCATGAAGAAGGCCGCTGAGCTGGGTGCCGCTGTCACCTACTTCGCCGGTCCCGACGGCTACATCCACGATCCCGACGGTGTTGTCACCGAGGAGAAGCTGAACTTCATCCTGGAGATGCGCGCCAACGATCCGAAGCACTGCAAGCCCTACGCTGACAAGTTCGGCTGCGAGTTCGTCGAGGGTCAGAAGTGCTGGGGCGTCAAGGACGTGGACATCTACATGCCCGCCGCTACCCAGAACGACGTCAACATGGAGTGGGCCAAGAAGATCGCCGCGTCCGGTGTCCGTTACTACTTCGAGGTCGCCAACATGCCCACCACCAACGATGCTCTGGAGTTCCTGAAGGAGCAGAAGCACATGGTCGTCGCCCCCTCCAAGGCTGTTAACGCCTGCGGCGTGGCCGTGTCCGAGCTGGAGATGGCTCAGAACGCCGAGCGTCTGTACTGGACCGCCGAGGAAGTCGACGCCAAGATGCACGCCATCATGAAGAACATCTATCACAACTCTGTTGAGGCTGCTGAGCGTTACGGCCTGGGCTATGACCTGGTCGCCGGCGCCAACATCGTGGGCTTCCAGAAGGTTGCCGACGCTATGATGGCTCAGGGCATTTTCTAAGCCGAACCGCTTTGAAAACCAAAAAGAAGAGCTGCTTTCGCAGCTCTTCTTTTTTGCGCTTTTCATTGCTTACAGAACGCTCATCACATCGTAGTGCAGGCCCTCGTCCGCGTAATCGGGAATGAGACCGAGCCGCCAGACGGAAACCGAGGTCACACCCACGAGCTTGGCGCAGGAGAGCTTCTCGGCGGTGCTGCGCGCGTCCTCGTACCAGAGGAAGATATGCTGTCCGCTCTCCGTGGTGTAGGTGCACCACGGAGAGCGGGCCGTGTCGGACCAGCCCATCACGGTGTCGCTCTGGCACAGACGCTTGTAAACCGTGGTCTGCAGCGGGTGCGTGGAGCGGACCGCAGTCAGCAGACCGTCCGCATCCGTCTGCCACGCGCGGGCATCCATGCTGACGGCAAGCGTCAGCTTCGCGGGATCGTCCATCTCACGCGCCGCGGTGCGCACGGCGTAGTAGACCTTGTAGAGCGGCGCGCAGGGATGGTTTCGGTAGTAGCGCGAGCCGAGGAAGCCGGTGAGATC
>URTG01000093.1 GCA_900550705.1 uncultured Eubacteriales bacterium
GTGGTACTCCTGGCGGTTGGCGGCCTTCATGTCCGTCGCGCTGGCGCAGTCGGGCAGGTGGAACTTCTTCGTGCCGGTGTTCAGCACATAGTCCCGCTCCCCGGTCTGGCCGGTCTCGCCGGTGGGGGTCTCCCCCGCCAGGGCGCTGTCACCGGTGGCGTAGTCGATGGTCACCCCGGGCTGAACGTTATAGGCGTAGACGCAGAAGGTCACGCCCTCGCCCCCGTCCTCCACGGAGTAGGCCTCCATGAGCACCCCGTCGGCCACCAGATTGTCCCCGGAGAAGATGGGGGTCACCCGGTAGAGCACATGGTTGTCCGTCTCCTGGATGTAGTCGGCCACCATATTCTCAAAGGGGAGCATTCCTTCCACATTCAGATAGCGGGTGCCGGTGATGAGATTCCGGTCGTTGGCATTTTCGGCGGTAAGCTGGTAGCCGATGAGGTGACAGCGGTTGTAGAGGTTCTTTCCGTCTACGCAGTCATACTTCACGCTGTGCCAGCCCGTGGGCTTCACCTGGCTGATATTTCCCCGGGCTTCGGTGGGCATAAGCTCCCGGCCCACGCAGGAATAGGCCGTGCCGCAGCGGCCCAGGCCGTCCAGAGGGGCGTATTCCTCAAAGGACTGGTCGTTTTTCTTCTCGTCGTCGGTAAACAGGGGTTCGTTGTTGTTGACGGCCACATAGGGCTCGCCGGAATAGGCGGGGATGTCGCTCAGGTCGTAGCTGACCCTGCGGCCGACGGCCTCCTCACACCCGCACAGCAGCGAGACGCACAGAGCCAGAACCGCAAGACCCGCCAGCCATCTCTGTTTCCATTTCATTCGTATACCTCCATTGTAATGCGTTCGTGGGAATGTCCGGGGAACTCCCGGGTCTGGGTGCAGGTCCGGCGGCTCAGGTCCAGGTCGAAGACCCGGTCCCGGGGATAGACCCGGTTCCAGCGGAAGACGACGATCTCCTCCGCCCCCGCTCCGTCCGTCACCGGGGCGGTCTCCAGAAAGCAGTACTCCCCCGCCCCCGCCTGGTGCAGCGGGTCCTCGCTCACTCTCAGGTCTGCGGGCGGCGCGTCGGCGAACAGCTTGGCGGTGTAGGCGTCGGTCCACAGGGGCGCGGGGCCGCACAGGGTCCGGATCTCCTCCGTCACCACCCGGTCCGCGCTCTGCCGCCGGCGGTTAAAGGCCATGCCATTCTTGTCGTCCAGACATACGATTAGCTTCATAGGCTCCCTCCTCAGTTGTGTTCTCCCGAACAGTCGGGCATCACTGGCAGCTCGTCGAAAAAGTGGCTTCGCCGCTTTTTCGACAGTCTGACTGGAACATTAGTTCCTATTATAGCATACCGCTCCCGCTTTCGCCATCCCTTTTTGAACTTTTGCGGTGCCATCCTCCTGTCGGTGGTCATCACCGTTCTCCCCGAGGACAAGCGCGCCCGACGCAATCACCGCTGATTTTTTATGGTCGCTGCTCTCTCCTCCCCGGAGCGGGCAGCGACATTTTTGCACGATTTTCCCAGGTTTTTCTTCCGCATCCCCATTTTTGTATCACTTTTTACAAGGTTTGCATTTACCCTTGACTTTTGTAGGAAATTGTCCTATAATGCGCCATAGTAAAACATATAAATTTTATGGGATTTTGAGGAGTCCTTTGTGAACTGAGGAAGGGGAAATTACTATGGCACAGCCACTGCTGCAAATCAACGGCCTGCACGTCTCCGTGGAGGACAAGGAAATTCTTCATGGCGTTGACCTCACCGTACAGGCGGGAGAGACCCATGTGCTGATGGGTCCCAACGGCGCGGGCAAGTCCACCCTGGGCTACTCCCTGATGGGCAGCCCCCGCTATCACGCCACCGCCGGCCACATTCTGCTGGAGGGGCAGGACATCACCGCCGCCCCCGCCGACCAGCGGGCCAAGTCCGGGCTGTTTCTCTCGTTCCAGGAGCCGCTGGAGGTGCCCGGCCTGTCTCTGCGGGACTTTCTCCGCACCGCTGTGGTCCAGCGCACCGGCCAGCGCATCCGTCTCTGGGACTTTCAGAAAAAGCTGACCCACGCCATGGAGCTGCTCCAGATCGACCCGTCCTATGCCGAGCGCAGTCTGAACGTGGGCTTCTCCGGCGGTGAGAAGAAGAAAATCGAAATTCTCCAGCTTCTGCTGTTCCAGCCCAAGCTGGCCATTCTGGACGAGACCGACTCCGGCCTGGACGTGGACGCGGTGCGCCTGGTGTCTGAGGGCGTGCGGACCTATCAGCAGGAGCACCACGGCGCTCTGCTCATCATCACCCACTCCACCCGAATTCTGGACGCCCTGACGGTGGACCACACCCATGTGATGGTCAACGGCAAGGTGGCCGTGGAGGGCGACGGCTCTCTGGTGGACCAGATCAACGCCAACGGCTACGAGCCTCTGCTGGCTCAGGCCGGACTGGGAGGCGAACAGGCATGAAGGAAAAGACCCAGGTAGCCGACATCGACCGCAGCCCCTACGACTTCCGCAACGGGGAAGCCGACGCCTACAAGGTCCGCGCCGGGCTGACCCCTGAGATTGTAGAGAAAATTTCCAAGGAGAAGCACGACCCGGAGTGGATGACCCTGTTCCGCCTCCAGTCGCTGCAAATTTATCACGAGATGCAGGTGCCCGACTGGGGTCCCGCCATCGACGGACTGGACATGGACAACATCGTCACCTACGTCCGCCCCAACACCAAAATGAGCGCCAAATGGTCCGACGTGCCCCAGGACATCAAGGACACCTTTGAACGCCTGGGCATCCCCCAGGCGGAGCGGAAATCTCTGGCCGGCGTGGGCGCGCAGTACGACTCTGAGCTGGTGTATCACAACGTCCGGGAGGAGGTGGCCGCCCAGGGCGTGGTGTACACCGACCTGGAGAGCGCCATGCACGGGGAATACGCCGACATGATCCGCAAGCACTTTATGAAGCTGGTCCGCCCCAACGACCACAAGTTCGCCGCCCTTCACGGGGCGGTGTGGTCCGGCGGGTCCTTCGTCTATGTCCCGCCCCATGTGTCCGTCACCATCCCCCTGCAATCCTACTTCCGGCTGAACGCCCCCGGGGCCGGGCAGTTCGAGCACACCCTCATCCTCGTGGACGAGGGGGCCGACCTGCACTTTATCGAGGGCTGCTCCGCCCCCAAGTACAACGTGGCCAACCTCCACGCCGGCTGTGTGGAGCTGTTTGTGGGCAAAAACGCCCGTCTGCGCTACTCCACCATTGAGAACTGGTCCAAAAATATGTACAACCTGAACACCAAACGGGCCACGGTGGAGGAGGGCGGCACCATGGAGTGGGTCTCCGGCTCCTTCGGCTCCCACGTCTCCTACCTGTACCCCATGACCATCCTGAAGGGCAAGGGTTCCCGCATGGAGTTCACCGGCATCACCTTCGCCGGGGAGGGCCAGGACCTGGACACCGGGGCCAAGGTGGTCCATGTGGGCGCGGATACCTCCTCTTATATCAACACCAAGTCCATCTCCAAGGACGGCGGGGCCAGCACCTTCCGCAGCGCGGTGGTCATCGGCGAGAACGCCGCCCGGAGCAAGGCGGCGGTGTCCTGCCAGTCCCTCATGCTGGACGACCGCTCCCGTTCCGACACCATCCCCGCCATGGACGTCCGCACCGGCGACGCCGACGTGGGGCACGAGGCCAAGATCGGCCGGATCAGCGACGACGCGGTGTTCTACCTCATGTCCCGGGGGATCAGCGAGGAGGACGCCCGGGCCATGATCGTCAGCGGCTTTGCCGACAACGTGTCCAAGGAGCTTCCCCTGGAATACGCAGTGGAAATGAACAACCTGATCCGCCTGGAGATGAAGGGCAGCATCGGCTGAGGAAAGGGGTATTATCATGGAATTAAAGCAACTGAATCCGCTCCCCTCCCCCACCTGGAACTGGCTGCGGATGAATGAGAGCGCCGTGGAGGCCGACCTGGTCCCCGGCGCAGAGGGGGACCTGTCCCAGCGGGATACCTCCGGTGTGACCCTGGTGCGCCATCCCCGGGAGGACGGGGGCTGGACCGCCATCTCCGGCGGGCTGGGCCGCGCCTTTGAGCAGGCCCTGCTCCCCCTGGCCCCCACCGCCCTGCTGGAGAGCGAGGCGGGCCGGCGCTACGACCAGCCCGTCCTGCTGCGCTGCACTCTGGACCGGGGCGGCAGTCACCGGATTCTGATTCACGCCAAGGAGAACAGCAGGCTGTCTGTCATCGTGCTGCTCCAGGGCAGCGGCGTGGCCGCCCTCCAGGTCAAGGTCCGGGCGGAGGAGAACGCCAGCCTCCACCTGTCCCTGGTCCAGGAGCTGGACGACCAGGGGGTCTGCCTCTGGGACGTGGGTGCCTCCTGCGGCAAAAACGCCGCCTTTGAACTGGTCAAGCTGGAGCTGGGCGGCAAGGCCGTCTTCGCCGGGGCGGAGACCGACCTGGCCGACACCGGCAGCCGCTTCCGGGCCAGCATCGGCTACCGGGTCCGCCGGGGCCAGCGGCTGGACATGAACTACACCGTCCGGCACCACGGCAGGAAGACCCTCAGTCAGATGGATGCCGACGGCGTACTGGAGGACGGGGCCGAAAAGCTGTTCCGGGGCACCATCGACTTCCCTCGGGGCTGCAAGGGGGCCAAGGGCAGCGAGCAGGAGTCCATTCTGCTGCTGGGCGACCGGCAGATCAACCAGACCATCCCCCTGATCCTCTGCCAGGAGGAGGACGTGGAGGGCAACCACGGGGCCTCCATCGGCCGCCTGGACCCCCAGGTGCTGTTCTATCTGGCCAGCCGGGGCATTTCCCGCGCCGCCGCCGAGGCCATGATCGCCCGGTCTAAGCTGGACGCGGTCTGCGCCCTCATCCCCTCCCCCGACGTGCGCCGGGAGATCGCCGCCCGTTTGGATTCCAATCAGGAAGGAGCCGCCGACGATGAACTATAAAGACGATTTTCCTCTGCTCCGCCAGAGCCCCATCGCCTATCTGGACAACGCCGCCACCGAGCAGCGCCCCCAGGCGGTGCTGGAGGCGGTGGACCGGTTCTACCGCACCGCCAACGCCAACCCCCTCCGGGGCCTCTATCAGCTGGCGGTGGATGCCACCGATGCCTATGAGAACGCCCGGGAGCGGGTCCGCCGCTTTGTGAACGCCGCCTCCACCCAGGAGATCGTGTTCACCCGGAACACCACCGAGGGCCTGAACCTGGTGGCGTACAGCTACGGCCTCAGCCATCTGCGGGCCGGGGACGAGATCCTGGTGACCATCGCGGAGCACCACAGCAATCTCCTCCCCTGGCAGATGGTGGCCCGGACCACCGGGGCCACCCTGAAATTCCTGGACTGTGAGCCGGACGGCTCCTTCCCCCAGGCGGCCATCCGGGCCGCCGTCACCCCCCGCACCAAGCTGGCCGCCGTGGGGCACGTCTCCAACGTCACCGGCCGGACCTTCCCGGTGGACCTGCTGGTCCCCCTGGTCCACGCCAACGGCGGCGTGGTGGTGCTGGACGCCGCCCAGAGCGCCCCTCACTGCCCCATCGACGTGCAGAAGCTGGACGTGGACTTTCTGGCCTTCTCCGGCCACAAGCTCATGGCCCCCATGGGCATCGGCGCACTGTACGGCAAGCGTGCCCTGCTGGACGCTATGCCCCCCTTCCTCTCCGGCGGCGAGATGATCGAATCAGTCACCCGCACCGGCGCTACCTACGCCGAGCTGCCCCACAAATTTGAGGCGGGCACGGTCAACGCCGGTGGCGCGGTGGGTCTGGCCGTTGCGCTGGACTATCTGGAGCAGGTGGGGCCGGACACCGTCCACACCCGGGAGCTGGCCCTGACCCGCCAGGCTATGGAGGGAATGCAGACCATCCCCGGCGTTCACATCCTGGGCAGCGACGACCCGGCGGACCACTGCGGCATCGTCAGCTTTACCGTGGATGGGGTCCACCCCCACGACATCGCCGCCATTCTGGACCGGGACCAGGTGTGCATCCGGGCGGGCCATCACTGCGCCCAGCCCCTGCTGGCCCACCTGGGTGTCCGCTCCTCCGCCCGGGCCAGTCTGGCCTTCTATAACACCCAGGAGGATGTGGCCCGGCTGCTGGACAGCGTGAAGGACTTGAGGAGGAAAATGGGCTATGGAGCGTAATACTTTCTATAACGAGGTCCTGACGGACCACAATCTGCACCCCCTGCACAAGGAGAAGCTGGACAACGCCAATCTCGTCCTGGAGGGCGTGAACCCCTCCTGCGGGGACGACATCGTCCTTCAGCTCCGGGTGGAGCACGACGTGGTGGAGGACGGGGCCTTTGTGGGCGACGGCTGCGCCATCTCCCAGGCCTCCGCCGACATCATGCTGGACCTGGTCATCGGCCGCACCAAGGATGAGGCCCTGCACCTGGCCGGGCTGTTCCTGAAAATGATCCAGGGCCAGTGCTCCCCCCAGGAGCTGGACGAGCTGGAGGAGGCCGGTGCCCTGCAAGACATCTCCCATATGCCCGCCCGGGTAAAATGCGCCGTGCTGGGCTGGCACACCATGGAGGAGCTGCTGGGAGAAAAGACCGCGCCGGAGGTGTGAGGAGTTAGGAGTTAGGAGGGATGAGTTAGGAGTTACCTAGTCTTTGGGCCTCTGCTTCTTATACGATGGTGCGGGCGCGGGGTTTTCGCTCTCTGCGGGGAGCAAGTTACTTTGCCCGCGGCGGGCGGCCGAAGGCCGCCCCTACGGTTTCTTATGATAGTACGGCCCTAGGGGACGCTGTCCTCCGC
>URTG01000094.1 GCA_900550705.1 uncultured Eubacteriales bacterium
ACTTGCGATTTTCCTCTAAAAATGCTATCATAATCCCATCCAAACCATCAAAACCGGCCGCGGCAGCGGCGGAGAGGAGTGCCTTATGAACGAGAAGGAACGCACCGTTCAATTTCATATTCAGTGCCGGGAGGGCGACGTGGGCAAATACTGTATTCTGCCCGGCGACCCGGGGCGCTGTGAGGCCATTGCCCGGCACTTTGACCGGCCGGCCCATGTGCAGACCAACCGGGAATACGTCACCTACACCGGCGAACTGCTGGGGGAGAAGGTCAGCGTGGTATCCACGGGCATCGGCGGGCCCTCTGCGGCCATCGCCATGGAGGAGCTGGCCAACCTGGGGGTCCACACCTTTATCCGGGTGGGCACCTGCGGGGGCATTGCCCTGCCGGTGCAGAGCGGCGACGTGGTGGTGGCCACCGGCGCGGTCCGCATGGAGGGCACCAGCCGGGAATACGCCCCCCTGGAGTGGCCCGCCGTACCCGATTTTCAGGTGGCCTCCGCCCTGGTGCAGGCCTGCCGGAACCAGAACCGCCGCTGGCACGCCGGGGTGGTCCAGTGCAAGGACTCCTTCTATGGGCAGCACTCCCCGGGCCGGATGCCCGTCTCCTTTGAGCTGGAACAGAAGTGGCAGGCGTGGAAGCGCCTGGGGGTGCTGGCGTCGGAAATGGAGTCGGCGGCGCTGTTCACCGTGGCCGCCGCCCGGGGCGTCCGCTGCGGGTCGGTGTTCCATGTGATCTGGAACCAGGAGCGGGAGGCCGCCGGGCTGGACCAGAAGGAATCGCTGGATACCTCCTCCGCCATCCTGGTGGGGGTGGAGGCGCTGAAGCTGCTCATTCAGCAGGACCGGGCCGCCGCGCAGTAACCAACCATAGGCGAGAAAGGAATCATTACCCATGAACGAAAAGGAAATCGGCGAACTCCGCCGCCGCTTGAAGCCGGACCGCACTGCCGTCACCCATGTCCGGGGGTGTTATGTGAACGAGGCCCGGGAAATCGTCTCCCAGTTTGACCAGTCCCTGGCCATGATGACCCCGGAGGAGAACGAAAAGCTGCTGGGCGTCCTCCGCAAGACCCTGTCCGGCACCCTGGGAAAGAATCTGACGGACATCACCTTCGAGACCCAGCAGGTGGTCAGCGGGGAGGAGCACAAGCTGCTCATGACCCTGCGGGACAGCAAGCTCCAGGACGAGGAGGCCATCCAGACGCTGTTCCAGACCGCCATCCGGTCGGTGGACTTGGAGGGGAGCTATCTCATTCTGCTGGCCTACGACGCCTACGACGTGCCCTATCGCAGCAAGGACGGTGCCCAGCAGGACGACGCCTCGGAGGAGGTCTTCACCTATCTGCTGTGCAGCGTCTGCCCGGTGAAGCAGACCAAGCCGGCGCTGAGCTACCTGGTCCACGAGAACGCCTTCCATAACCTGAGCCCCGACTGGGTGGTCAGCGCCCCGGAGCTGGGCTTTCTGTTCCCCGCCTTTGACGACCGGAGCACCAACCTGTATAACGCCCTGTACTACTGCCGCAACGTGGAGCAGAACCACCAGGACTTTATCGACGCTATGTTCAAGGTGCCCGCCCCCATGGCTCCGGCGGTGCAGAAGGAGACCTTCCAGAGCGTTCTGGGAGAGGCCTTGGGGGAGGCGTGCAGCATGGAGGTGGTCCAGGCCGTCCACGCCGAGCTGTCCGGCCTGATCGAGGAGCACAAGGCCAGCAAGGTGCCCGAGCCCTTGGTCATCTCCCAAAAGACGGTCTCCGGGGTGCTCCACTCCTGCGGGGTGGACGACGAGCATCTGGAGGCCTTCAGCCAGAGCTATGAGGAGAGCTTCGGCGGGGACGTGGACCTGAGCCCTAAAAATCTGGTGGAGCCGGGGCAAATTCAGGTAAGCACCCCCGATGTGACCATCCGCATCAGCGGGGAGCGGGGGGACCTGATCGAGACCCGGATCATCGACGGAAGAAAGTACATCCTCATCCGCGCCGACGAGGGCGTGGAGGTCAACGGCGTGCCCATTCATATTACAGAATAAGCAAACAGAACGGCTGTCAGGTAAAAGTGCCTGACAGCCGTTTTCTGGTATAGCGTGGGTTCTTCGGGACAGACTAACCTTAGTCTTGAGCTTGAGGAGGAAGCGCGAATGCGAACCACCATGTTTTGTGACCAGTGCCAGGAGGCCGCCGGCGGGACGGGCTGCACCCGGGTGGGGGTGTGCGGCAAGCAGCCGGACACCGCTGCCATCCAGGACCTGCTGATCTATGTGACCCGGGGCCTGGCGGCGGTGACCACCCGTCTGCGGACGGAGGGTACCCCGGTGCCCCGGGACGTGAACCACCGGGTAACCATGAACCTGTTCACCACCATCACCAATGCCAACTTCGACGACCGGGCGCTCACCGCCCGGATCGTAGCCACCCTGGAGGCGAAAAATAAGCTGCTGGCCCAGGTGAAGGACACCGCCGGTCTGCCCGAGGCGGCCTTCTGGCGGGGCGTGGAGGCGGACTTTGCCCAGAAGGCCTCTGAGGTGGGCCTGCTGGCCGTCCGGGACGAGGACGTCCGCGCCCTGCGGGAGCTGATCCTCTACGGCCTGAAGGGCCTGTCGGCCTATACCAAGCACGCCAATATGCTGGGGAAGGAGGACGAGGAGCTGGACGCCTTCCTTCAAAAGGCCCTGGCCGCCACCCTGGACGACGGGTTGTCTGCCGACGAGCTCACCGCCCTGGTCCTGGAGACC
This sequence comes from uncultured Eubacteriales bacterium, assembly GCA_900550705.1. Taxonomy (GTDB): domain Bacteria; phylum Bacillota; class Clostridia; order Oscillospirales; family Oscillospiraceae; genus Lawsonibacter. The sequence goes on from URTG01000094.1 coordinate 2,733, forward strand.
GGCCGCTTCGGCGTCCGGGGTATGGCCCTGCTGGACGGGGCCAACACCGGGGCCTTCGGCACGCCGGAGAAGACCAGGATCTCCCTGGAGGTCCGGAACAACCCGGGCATTCTGGTCTCCGGCCACGACCTGCGGGACCTGGCCCTGCTGCTGGAACAGACCCGGGGCACCGGGGTGGACGTGTACACCCACTCGGAGATGCTGCCCGCCCACGCCTATCCCGCCTTCCGCCGCTGCCCCAATCTGGTGGGCAACTACGGCGGTGCCTGGTGGGAGCAGCCCTGGGAGTTTGAGCGCTTCCGGGGACCCATCCTGATGACCACCAACTGTATTGTCCCGCCCCGGGACAGCTACAAGGACCGGCTGTACACCACCGGCTCCGCAGGCTATCCCGGCTGCCGGCACATCCCCGGCGGGCCGGGGGAGAACAAGGACTTTTCACCGCTCATCCGCCAGGCCCAGACCTGTCCGCCCCCGGAGCCGCTGGAGCAGGGGAGTATCTGGGGCGGCTTTGCCCACAGTCAGGTGCTGGCATTGAAGGACGACATCCTCCGGGCGGTGCAGTCCGGGGCCATCCGGGCCTTTGTGGTCATGGCGGGGTGCGACGGGCGGATGAAAAGCCGGGAATATTACACGGAATTCGCCAGACGTCTGCCCAAAGACACCGTGATTCTGACCGCCGGCTGCGCCAAATACCGCTACAACAAGCTGGACCTGGGAGAAATCAACGGCATTCCCCGGGTGCTGGACGCGGGGCAGTGCAACGCCTCCTACTCTCTGGCGGTGATCGCCCTGGAGCTGCAAAAGGCCCTGGGGCTGAAGGACATCAACGACCTGCCCATCGTGTATAACATCGCCTGGTATGAGCAGAAGGCCGTTCTGGTGCTGCTGGCCCTGCTGTCCCTGGGAATCAAAAACATCCATCTCGGTCCCACCCTGCCCGCCTTCCTCAGCCCCGGGGTGACCAGGGTGCTGGTGGAGCGCTTCGGCCTCCGGGGCATTACCGAGGCAGAGCAGGACGTGGCGCGGATGCTGGGGGCCTAGTCATTTGCCCGGAACTGTGTTATACTCGGAGCCAAGGGAAATGAGGTGCTCTGTATGAAAGCAAACACAAACAATCTGCCCCAGGCGGAGCAGCTCCTGGCTGAGGCACGGGCCATGCAGGCGGAGCTGACGGACGACCGGCGGACCCTCCACCGGGAGCCGGAGGTGGGCCGCAGTCTGCCCAAGACGGTGGCCTATGTGAAGAACGTGCTCACCGGCCTGGGCTACGAGCCAAAGGAGCTGGGCGGCGGCGTGGTGGCCACCCTCACCGGGCGGGATTCCGGCCGCTGTCTGCTGCTCCGGGCGGACATGGACGCCCTGCCCCAGCGGGAGGAGACGGACCTGCCCTTCCGGGCGGAGAACGGGGCCATGCACGCCTGCGGCCACGACCTCCACGCCGCCATGCTGCTGGGGGCGGCCAGGCTGCTGATGGCCCACCGCCAGCAGCTGAACGGCACGGTAAAGCTGGTCTTCCAGCCCGATGAGGAGGGCTTTACCGGGGCCAAGGGTATGCTGGCCGCCGGGGTGCTGAAGGACCCCGCGCCCCAGGCGGGGCTGGCCCTCCACGTCCATTCCGGCACCCCCACGGGGGTGGTGCTGTGCGGCCGGGGGAGCTTTATGGCGGGCTGCACCCTGTTCCGGGTGCGCTGCACCGGCGTGGCCTGTCACGGGGCCATGCCGGAGACGGGGGTGGACCCCATCAACATCGCCGCCCACGTCTACCTGGCCCTCCAGGCGCTGGTGAGCCGGGAGGTGGCCGCCAAAAGCCCCGCCGTGGTGACGGTGGGCCATTTCCAGGCGGGCAGCGCCCCCAACATCATCCCCCAGGAGGCGGTGCTGGAGGGGACCATCCGCACCTTCGACCGGACTCTGTCCGAGACCCTGCTCCGCCGCATCGGCGAGACCGCCCAGGGCATCGCCGCCGCCTTCCGGGGCACGGCCCAGGTGGAGGAGATTGTCTCCGCGCCGCCCCTGGTGAACCAGCCGGAGCTTACCGACTGGGCCGCTGACCGGGCGGCGGAGCTCACCGGCCCGGCCCGGGTGGTCCGGCTGGACGAGGGGGGCATGGGCTCGGAGGACTTCGCCTCCTATGGCTACGAGCTGCCTTGCACCTATCTTCTTCTGGGGGCCGGCAGCAAGGAGGAGGACCCCCGCTATGGCCGCCCCATGCACAACACCCGGGTGGTGTTCAACGAGGACGTCCTCCCTCTGGGTGCGGCGCTGCACACCTGGTGCGCGCTGAATTGGTTGAAACAAGAGTGAAAAATCCGCCTGTCCGAGAGATTTTCTCTGACAGGCGGTTCCACATTACATCTGTTGATTTCACTGAGAAAATATAAAACGCTCAGCGCTGGCTGTCCAGCTCCTTCCGCACCGTGCGGGCCAGAATTTCCTGCCCCTCGGGGGAGCGGAGAACGTCCAGCACGGTGGCCCGGACCATGTCCTGGAAGGACTTGCTGGTGAACAGGGAGTCGAACAGCGAGCCGCTGCCCGCGTCGTCAGAGCTGCGCTGGACCGGGGCGGGCTTGGGGGCGGCCCGGCGGATGGGCACGTCGGGGGTGTCGTCGGCATAGGCGGTGTCCATCCAGGTCTCCTGGCGGGTGGGGTCGTTGCTCTCACCCCGGAGATAGAACAGAGAGACCTGGAAGAAAGCGGCCATCTTCTTCACCTGCTCCTGGGTGGGGGTCTGGCGGCCGGTCTCGAACTTTTCAATGGCGTTTTTGGGGAATCCAAGGGCGGCGGAGAGGGCGGGCCGGCTGAGATTCCGGGCGGTACGCAGCTCCTCAATCCGCTGTGCAAGTGTAATCATGGGAAAGACCTCCTGGTAGAAGTTTGTCCTCTGATTATAAGGCCGGGGAGGCAAAACTGCAAGTGCTAGGGAGAAAATTTCCCGGCGGCCCTTTTTCCCGGGGCGATTCTATGCTATACTGTTGGGGTGAGGAAAGGGCAAGGTGGTTTGTGTTGTTTGTCAAGAATCCGGAATATTTTTTGGCCATCGTCAAGGAGCACAGTATCTCTAAGGCGGCGGAGCGGCTCTACCTGTCCCAGCCCTATCTGAGCCAATATCTGGCCAAGCTGGAGAATAATCTGGGGGCCGTGCTGCTGGACCGGTCCCACTCGCCGCTGAAGCTCACCCCGGCGGGGGAGGTTTTTTATGCCTATCTGGAGCGGCAGAGCTATCTGGACCGGCAGCTGGTCAGCGACCTGCGGGACTTGCAGGACAAAAAGCGGCCCATGCTGCACATCGGCGTGTCCCCCTGGCGGGGGTCGGTGCTGCTGCCCGATATTATGCCGATGTTCTCCAAGCAGTACCCCGACGTTCAGGTGGTGCTGCACGAGGCGCCGGTGCCCGAGTTGGGGGAGCTGGCGGCGGGGAACGTGCTGGACTTCTGCATTATGCACATCCCCGGGGACCTGACGGAGCTGACCTACGAGCTGGTCATGCGGGAGCACGTCTTCCTCATCGGCCACAAGGACCACCCCCTGCTCCGGGGGATGGCGAGCAGCTACAGCAACCCCAAGCCCTTCCACGACCTGCGGCTGCTGGAGCGGGAGCGGGTGGTCATGCTGCCCCCGGACTGGCGGCTGTCCAAGCTGCTGCACAACACCTTCTCCGTCCATAACGTGGAGCTGCAAAACATTCTCATTACCACCAACAACGCCACGGCCATCAACCTGGCGGCAGAGAACATGGGCTTTGCCTTTTTGCAGGAGAGCGGCATCGCCCGGACGCCCTATCTGGACCGGCTGGCCTGCTTCACCGTGGGCGACCCGCCCCTGACGTGCCCCATGGCGGTGGTGTATAAGAAAAACGGATTTCTGTCCCCGGCGGCCCGGACGTTTATCGACCTGACCCGGACCTATTACAGCCGCTTCGACCGGGAACACGGCTAAAGCAGTACACACAAAACGCGCCCGACCTGACGAAAGCTCAGGCCGGGCGCGCTGTCTTA
>URTG01000095.1 GCA_900550705.1 uncultured Eubacteriales bacterium
CGTATGATTTCCTGTCGGTAGATCGCGGCAGCCCCTTTCTGGCTGGTTTTCTCTCAAGTCAATTTTACCAAAAAGGGGCTCCGCTTTCTATACCATAACCAAAGCGTTATAGCGAGGTAGCAACTCGATGATGAACGACGAAAAGTTCCTAAAAGCCATCCTTGCGGCCATCGCGTTTTTCTGCTTTTCCTTCTACGTCCATCCCAGCCACAGTTGTCGCCTTCTTCGGGAACTCTTTCCTGAAAATCCCGAAGTACAGCGGCGGACCGGCCGCAACTTGTTTGTGCTGTTCTTCGGCGCAGGGATTGCCATGATTCCCTTAGTGTTCTACCGCCGATTCTTCTGGGGCTGGCTGGCTGATCTGTCCTTCGTACTGTACATTATCACGCTGATTCTGGTCGTTTGGTGCAGCAGAAAACGTTAATAAAAAGTGAAGTATCTCTGTCTTTACAGAGGTACTTCACTTTATTTATAGCTGCAACAAAATATCACTCAGCCGCTTTCCCGCCGAGCCGCCGAAGTCCTCGGCGCGGCGGATGCGGAGGAAGGAGGCGCCGTAGATCATGCGCTCGTTTTCCAGCTCGTCGTCGTTGCCCAGGAAGACGCCCAGCACGTAGGCCCCGTCCCGGCGGAGCTTGCGGACCTGGAAGCAGGTGTCCCGGACGGCGGCGTCGCCCACATAGACCTCCGGCGCACCCTCCCGATGGCGGCCGCTGACCATGTCGTTGGGCAGACCGTCGCTGAACACCACCACGATCTTGTGGTCCTCCTTCCGGCCCATCAGGCCCCGTCCGGCGGCGGCTAAGGCTAAGCCGTCCCGGTTGTTGGAGGTAGCCCGATACTCCAGGATCTTCTTGTCCGCCTCCGGCTTGTCGTCGTAGTCCCGGAAGCGGCGCAGCACCGTGCAGTTGCCATAGGTGCAGTAGCTCATCACCCGGTGAGGAATTTGAATTCGGCTCAGGGCGGCGCTGAACAGGTAGCTTTGCAGGGCCACCATGGCCTGGCGGTGGGCCTGGGAGCCGCTGGCGTCGATGAGCAGCTCCACCACGATGGTAGAGCTGTCCTGCCGGACGATTTTGTCAAACAGCTTGGGGTTTTCGCACCGCCCCACCCGCCACAGGGCGCTGTTTACCAATATGCCCCGGTCGGCGCGGTAGACCTCCGGCTCGTTCCGCAGATTCAGGGCATTGCGGAAGGCCAGCTCAATGCTGCGGATGCCCTGCTGGGCGGCGTCCCGGTGGTCCTCCAGCATGGCCCGGTTGCCGTCCCGGCAGGCCCGCAGGGCCTGGGCACGGGCGGAGGTGCCCTCATAGGCTTCGGGGGGCAAACCGTCGGTAAGGAGCAGCCGCCGCGCCTCGTGGATGCCGGTGCACACCGCCCGCTCCATCTCCTCCGCCTCCTTCTCCGTCTGGAAGCTGGGGCCGAAGGTTTGCAGCAGATAGTCCGGAATGGCCGCCAGGGCCTCGTCAGACAGCTCCATCCCGGCGGCGGGGTCGGCCTCTGCCTTCTCATATTGCAGCTCGGGCTGCTGCTCATCCAGAACGACCTGGTCCTCCTCCCGCTCCGGGTCCAGCTCGAACAGGTCCTCGGGCAGCTCCGATTCGGGCAGAATGTCCTGGCTGTGGTCCGGGGCAAAGTAGCGGGTGAAGACCTTTTTATACAGCAGCACCGCCTGGTCCACCAGGCTCCGGGCATCGCCGCAGTCGGCGCATTGCTCCAGATAGCGGTGCAGCTTGTCCAGCATCTCGTCGAACCCGGCGAAGTTGGCCAGAATACGGGTGTCCTCCGCCGTGGCCGCCTGGGGGAACTGCTCCGTCAGCCAGTAGATATACACCCAGTCCCGGGCGGTGGCCCGCCAGTGCAGCCGGTCGCCGGAGAGCACCTCACAGGCCGCCTGGGCCGCCAGAGTGACCACCCCGGGCCGCTCCGCCGCCAGCTGCCGCCGCACGGCGTATTCCAGACACAGGTGGGTGACGGGCAGCAAAATGTCCATGTTGAAGGCCGCGTATCGGTGCCGCCGCAGCCACAGATTCAGCTCGTCCAGGCCGAACAGCTTGTCGCCGCCCCCCAGAATGACCCCCTCGTACACCTCCATCATGCCGCCCGCCCTGGTAAAGGGCCGGCTCATCCGCTGGACGTACTCCGGGCAGACCCGCCGCCGGTGATTTTCCGACACAGTGAAAAACAGGCTCTCCTGTCTGCCAATACTCACGGCGCGCCCCCGTCAGCCCAGCCGGGTGGTGACCACGTCCTGCACCAGCTGGAACTCATACTCGTCAAAGCATTTGTTGGTGATACACAGGGCCACCGCGTCCTTGGGGGCCATGCCGTTGGCCATGAGCCGCAGGGCGGCGATCATGCCCCGCAGGTCCACCGGATGGGTGGAGATCTCCCCGTTCACCGCCTTCTCGTTCAGGTCCAGGAACAGGCCGATGCACTGCTTGAGCTGGGTCTCGTCCGCCCCGGGGGCGTCGGCCTTCAGCAGATCGCGGAGCTGAACTTCCCCCAGGGTGGGCATCCGGATCACCGAGAAGCGGGAGACCAGGGCCTCGTTCAGCTCCCGGGTGCCGGCATAGCCATAGTTCATGGTGGCGATGAACCGGGCGGCGGGGTGCATGGGGATGCGGGCGTAGCCGGGCACGTCGATGAGCCGCCGGTAGTCCAGCACCGAGTGGAGCACCGCCACCGCGTCGTTCTTGGCCATGTTGATCTCGTCCAGAATACAGAAGCCGCCGCACTGGGCCGCCTGGGCCACCGGGCCGTTCCGCAGCCGGACCTCCCCCGCCGTGAAGGTGTCTGTGCCGATGAGGGTGCTGCTGTCCGTGTTCACATGGAAGGACACGTTATAGGACGGCCGGCCGAACAGCCAGGCCAGATTGTCCGCCAGAATATTCTTACCCGTGGCCTTTCCGCCGCACAGCAGCACATTCTCCCCCTGAAGCAGGGCGGACACCGCCAGCTCCAGAATTTCGTCCCCGATAAACTCCACCGGCGGCTTTGTCACCCGGTCCTGCACCGCCGGGTCCACAGGGTACTGCGCCTTGAACTGCGCCAGGCGCGCACGCAAATCGTCTCTCATGCTATCTTCTCCAGTTGTGCTCCCGCTCCGTTGGGAGAGCGGGAACATAAATTTTTCGTCTCTTACTCCCCATCCGCCGCGACGCTGATGAGGTACTGGTAAAACGGCACCAGGAAGCGGAAGCCGTCCATGACCTGGTCCGCAAGCTGGGGGGTGAACAGCAGGTCCTCGCAGTTCCAGTCGGCGGAAATGCCCAGCTGGCGGCGGTTGTACCAGGGGGAGAGGAGGGGGCCGGGGTCGCCCTTGGGGCGCTTGTAGCAGGCACCCTCCAGGCGGAATTCCTTCCGGCGGTTCAGCCTGCGGGCCAGCTTCTCCAGGGGGGCGGGGTCCCGGTCGATGCGGGCGCGGAGCTTGGCCATAAAGGCGGGGGGCGCGCTGTAGCAGCCCATGCCGTAGCTGTAATACTCCGGGGCGATCTCAAAATAGAGACAGGGGGTGCTGCCCTCGTTCTCGTTGGGGCGGCGGAGGGTGAACCACAGGTGTTCCTTATAAGGTCCCCGGCCGAACAGCCGCCGGGCGTCCCGGTAGATGCGGCTCACCTTGCAGCTCAGGCCCAGCTTGGGGAACTCCTGGGTCATGCGGGCGGTGATCTCCTCCGCCAGGGCACGGAGGGGGAGGTCCACGGTGGTCTGGAACGCCTCCTTACGGGCCTGGAACCAGCTGCGCTCATTGTTCAGCCGCAGGCCCCAGAGGAAGTCAACGCTGGCCTGAGAAAATCCTTCAAACATGGCGTGTGCTCCTCTCAGGTCCCGGCGGACTCGGCGGGGGGCTGGGTCTCGGCGGACGTGGTCCCGGTGTCGGCCTTCGTCTCGGTGGACGCGGCTCCGGTATCCGTTCCCGTCTCCGGCTTCGTCGGCGCGGCGGGGGCCGGGGCGGCGGGGGGCTGACCGTTGGTCCAGGTGCTGGGGTCGCCGTCAGCGGGGTTGTAGTGATACAGACGGGGGCGCATCTGATAGACGCTCTTGCCCATGTTCTGCTTCTCCAGCAGGCTGCCCGCCTTGTCATAGATGTAGCGGGTGGTGGTGGCGCTCTTGCCGGTGTAGGCGTTCTGCTTCCGGTCCAGGACCAGGGTGCCCCGGGGCACGGAGCTGTCCGCCACATACTTGGTGGTGGGGGTCACCTCGTCATAGACCTTGCTCTTGGGCACGGCATAGACGCCGTCGTCATTGGTGCCGTAGATCTTCACCGTCAGCTTGCGCTTGCCCCCCTCGTCATAGCTCTGGGTGACGATCTTGATGGGGTAGTTGGTGCTGTTTTCAAAGCGGAAGTCGGTGGAGCCGTAGTACACCGTGGCATCCATGCCCGGGTCCACATAGCCGGTGTTATAGCGGTGGTTCTTCCGCTCCACGATCTTCAGGTTGGTGTGGAGCACCGCATAGTAGATGGTGGAGGACACCTGACAGGTCCCGCCGCCCACCTCGTCCACCGAGGCCCCGCCGGAGTAGACGGGGGCCGCCAGATACCCCTTGCTGGCCGAGCGGCTGCCGGTGGTATTATTATAAGAGAACACCTCGCCGGGGAGCAGGATCACCCCGTTGCAGGCGGAGGCGGACAGCTTTACGTTGCTCTTTCGGTTGGCGGAGCCGGACACATTGGTGGTGCCGGAGCCAAGCACGTCCCGGAACAGCTTGGCCTCCAGGGCGGCCTTGGTCATGCTGGGCTGGGTGATGGTCAGGGGGATGGAGAAGGTCTCCCCCTCCCCGGCGGCCTCATAGGCGGACCGCAGCCTGTCCACGTTGAAGTCCACGCCCACCGACTCCGCCTCGATCTGGTGGTCCTGGTTCATGGCGGCGTCCTTGGCCTGGGAATAGAGCTCCCGGTGGATGGCGTCAAAGTCCGGGGCCTGGGGCGGGACCTGTCCGGCGGTAAGCTCCGCCGTCTCGGTGACGGTGCCCTCCTTCCCCTGGCCCAGCTTCTCCGCAAAGGCCAGGTTCATGGCCTGGCTCACGGCGTTCACCGCCTCGGTCCGGTCCATGCCCGGGCCGGTTTTGCCCTTGGTCATGGTCAGCTGGTCGCCGGACACCTGATAGGTGGCCAAAATCATGCTGCTGCCCGCCGCCTGGTCGGCCTGCTCCAGCTGGGCCTCCAGCGCCTCGGGCACCGCCCCGTCGCTCTGGGGCAGGGGCAGGTCGGTCTTGCTCAGCCCCAGCCGGTGGGCCAGATAGGCCCCGCCCCGGGTGACGGGGTTGCTCCGCCCCACCGAGAACGCCTCCTGGGCGGCGGCGCTCCAGTCATAGCTCAGCTGGTCGGCGGTCAGGGTGCCGGTCCAGTCCCCGTGGCGCAGCTCCACGGCGATCTCCCCGCCGTGATCCGCCTGGGCGGCGGTCATGGTGGACTGGATCTCCTCCCGGGTCAGGCCGGACACGTCCTGTCCCGCAAGGGACACATTGGGGAAGGCCCCGGCCAATCCCCCCGTCCACACGCACAGCCCCGCATAGGCCGCGCACAGCACCGCCGCCGCCCCCGCGGCCACGACCGCCCCGGTCCGCCGGCCCTGCTGGTTCTTCTGGTTCCCGCCCTGGAGCCGGGCTCCGGGCTTTTTTTCCTCTGGCATACGGTATCCCTCCATCGCCCCGGCCGGTTCCGCCGGGGCGGTTTTTCCTTATCTTATGAAAAATCGGACGAAAATGGTCAGACTAAGAGATATTATACCACTCCGGGGGTTGGGTTACAACAGTAAAAACACCACAAGGCCCGCTGTTTCCAGCGGGCCTTGTGGCTTTGAAGGAGATATATTTAGGTTGGAAAATGCTTGCAAATTGGATCAGGCCTCGTCCTCGATAATCCCGTAGCCGCCGTCGTTGCGGCGGTAGACCACGGCGAAGCGACCGTCGCCGCCCTCGTCCTTAAAGGCGAAGAAGCTGTGGCCCAGCAGATTCATCTGCAAAATGGCCTCGTCCCGGGTCATGGGCTTGATGGGGAAGCGCTTGCTGCGGACCACGCGGTACTCGCCCTCCTCCGGCTCGTCGGGGGCGAAGGAGGACAGCTCATCCAGGTCCAGCACCCGTTCAAAGGCGCCCTGACGCAGCCGCTTCTCCAGGCGGGTCTTGTTCTTGCGGATCTGGCGCTCCAGGGTGGTGACGGCGGCGTCGATGGAGGCGTGCATATCGGAGGTGCTCTCCGACACGCGGAAGATGGTTCCGTTGGAGCGGATGGTGATCTCCACCCGATTGAGCCGTTCCTTCTCCAGACTGAAGGTCACCGCGGCGGTGGCGTCCTCTTTGAAGAAACGGTCCAGCTTCCCTACCTTTTTCTCTGCATACGCATGGATGGCGTTGGGCAGGTTCACCTTTTTGTCCGTAAACACGAATTTCATATGTTCCGCTCCTTTCGCCCCAAAGGGCTGGTTCTCGGGAGGGGGAGGGTCCCCCCTCCTTGTGCCTCTTATTATACCATAGCTTTCAAAAAAATCCATAGCTTTTTGTGAATTTCTTCTAAAATTTTTTTGCTCTGCATTGGGGGTTGCTCAGGCTGTCGAAAAAGTCCTTCCAGCCGAAGGGTTCGGAAGGAGGGATAGTTTGAAAGGGG
>URTG01000096.1 GCA_900550705.1 uncultured Eubacteriales bacterium
GCCAGCTTTTCCGTCTTAATGACGTTGCCACAGGCGTTGGGGTCGACCCTCCGCACGTCTTTGGTCAACCGGCGGACCAGGCTGCGCTCCACCACGGAGTAGATCATCACACGGGACTCGCCGTTGTACAGGCCCACCCCCTCGATGAGGGTGGCGGTGTGGTGGGTCTGCTGGATCTGGGCGCACACGCCCCCGGCGGTCTCCCGTCCGGTGACGATGAGCAGGGTCTCCCGCCGCCCATCCGGGTCCATCATGCGAATGACCTGGGTGGAGGTATACTGGAAGATAATGGAATACAGCGCCCGGTCCCAGCCGAACAGATACCCCGCCACCGCCAGCAGGACCACGTTGCCGCAGAAGATATAGTTCCACGCATCAATATTCTTCCGCTCGGCCAGGGCAATGGAAATAAAATCCGTGCCCCCGCTGGTCACCCGGACCATCAGACACAGGCTGATGGCAAAGCCGTTGATCATCCCGCCGAACACACTGATGAGCAGCACGTCCTCCGTCACCGACAGACTGGGGATCATATCCGTAAAAATACTGCTCAGGAAAATCGCCAGGCAGGAGTAGGCGGTAAACCGCTTGCCGATGAGCTTAAAGCTGATGGCCGCCGGAATGGCGTTGAACAGCAGATTCAGCGGCGCAAAGGGCAGCTCCGCCCCAAAGACGGCGGCCGCATACCGCTGGATGAGACGGGTCAGCCCCGTAAAGCCGCCGGGGAACAGGTCTCCGGCCTGGACAAAGCTCTTGAAATTCAGCGCGAGGATCAGCGACGCCGCCGTCACCGCCAGCAGGCGGAGCACATCCTCCCGCCCAACACGATACTTGAAAGTCCGCTTCATAAGCCCCCCCTGATCACTTGACCTGAGACACAATATCCAGGTTCTTCATAAAGTATTCCACGCCGGAATAGATGGTCGTCAGCACGATCACAGCCACGCAGATGCGGTTCACCCAGGGATCAATGGGCAGCAGCATGAGCACAATGCACACCATGGTAGAGGCGGTCTTCACCTTTCCCGACCAGCCCGCCGCAATGACCCGGCCCTTGTCCGCCGCCAGCATCCGCAGACCGGACACGCCGAACTCCCGGATAATGACCACCAGCAGCGCCCAGCCGGGCATCTGGCCGATCTCCACAAACCAGAGCATGGCCGCCGTCACCAGGCACTTGTCCGCCAGGGGGTCCATAAATTTGCCGAAATCCGTCACCTGGTTGCAGTGGCGGGCAATGTAGCCGTCCAGTGTGTCGGTGAGACTGGCCAGCACGAAGATAGCCAGCGCCGCATAATTGGCCCAGGCTCCGTTGCCCAGATACAGGACCAGCAGAAACGCCGGGATCATAGCGACCCGCAGCATGGTCAGTTTGTTTGCGGTGTTCATGGGTGATACTCCTTTTGCTTCCCTCGGCGGCCCGCCGCCGGTTTTTTATTCCTCGATCTCGCCGGTCAGGTCCCCGTCGGATACGCCGGTGATCCGCACCCGGACAAACTCCCCCGCGGGCACCAGCCCGGCGGCGGTAAAGTAGACGTGTCCGTCGATCTCCACCGAGTCGGCGTAGGTCCGGCCCACATAGCAGCCGGCGCTGCTGTCAAAGCCCTCGCACAGGACCTCCATGACCGACCCCAGCCGCTCCTCGTTGTAGGCGTCCATGATCCGGGATTGCAGGTCCACCACCAGCTCCACCCGGCGGGCGGCCGTCTCGCCGTCCACCTGGTCCTCCATCTCGGCGGCCAGGGTGCCCTCCTCCGGGGAGAACTGGAACACGCCGGCCCGCTGGAGCTTCTGCTCCCGCAGGAACTGGCACAGCTCCTCAAACTCCGCCTCCCCCTCGCCGGGCAGACCGCAGATGAGAGAGGTCCGCAGCACCACGTCGGGCATGGCGGCCCGCAGCCGGTCGAACAGGGCCGCCAGCTCCGCCTTGGTGGTGTGGCGGCGCATGGCCTTCAGAATGGCGTCGTTGCAGTGCTGAATGGGGATGTCCAGGTAGTGCAGCAGCTTGGGCTGGGCGGCGATGGTGTGGATGAGCTCGTCGGTAATGACCTCGGGATAGAGGTAGTGGAGCCGGACCCAATGGAAGTCCAGCTTACACAGCTCCTCCAGCAGCTTGGCCAGGGTGGAGCCGTCCCCCAGGTCCAGCCCATAGCGGGTGATGTCCTGGGCAATGACGATCAGCTCCTTCACCCCCCGGTCCGCCAGCCCACGGGCCTCGGCCAGCAGGGCATCCATAGACCGGCTGCGGTATTTGCCCCGCAGCTTGGGGATGATGCAGAAGGAGCAGCCGTTGCTGCACCCCTCCGCGATTTTCAGATAGGCGGTATAGGGCGGGGTGGTCACCAGCCGCTCGCCGTCCTCATAGGTCCGGTGGATGCTGCCGAAGTGCTCGGCCTTCTCCCCCTCCATCAGCTCCTCCACGGCGGTCACCACGTCGGTGTAGCTGCCGGTGCCCAGCATCCCGTCCACCTCGGGCAATTCGGTCCGGATGTCGTCGGCATACCGCTGGGTCAGACAGCCGGTGACCAGCAGCTTTTTCAGCTTGCCCTGCTCCTTCAGCCGGGCCAGCTCCAGAATGTTGTCGATGGCCTCCGTCTTGGCCGACTCGATAAAGCCGCAGGTGTTCAAAACGGCCACGTCGGCCCCCTCCGGCTCGCCGGTGACCTGGTGGCCCGCCTGGCGGCACAGGGCCATCATCTGCTCGGTATTCACCAGGTTTTTGGAACAGCCCAACGACACAAAGGCTACTTTATAAGGCATCTTGCTTCGCTCCTAAATCTTGCTTTGAACTATTTTCCAAGGAAACTCTGTTTTCTCCGCCCCTGGAGAACGAAAAATCAGTCCTCTAAGATCAGCCGGTCGTCATACCGCCGCAGGGCGTCGTTGATCTCCGACCAGCCATACCCCCGGCGGGCCAGGGCGGCGGACACCCGCTGGATGTCCTTCCGTTCCCCGGCGGTCCCCGCCAGCTTTTTGGCCACAAAGGCGTCCAGCTGCTCCGCCGGGTCCTGCGCCTGGGCCAGTGCCTCGTCCCACAGCTCCCGGGGCACCCCCCGGCGGTAGAGCTCATCCCGGAGCTTCCGGGTCCCGTAGCCCTTGGCGGCGTAGTGCCGCACCACCTGCTCGGCGTAGCGCCCGTCGTTGAGGTAGCCCAGCTCCTCCAGCCGGTCACACAGGGCGGTGGAGGTCTCCTCCTCCGCGCCCCACTCCCCCAGCCTTCGCTCCAGCTCCCGGCGGGACTGGGGCTTGCGGCTGAGCAGGTCCAGGGCCTTGCTCTTGATGGCGCGGCTCCGGGCGGCGGCCTGCAGGGCAAGGGCCTCCTCCTCCGTCAGCTCCTTGCCGGTGTACAGGGAAAAGGCCACCACCTCGTCCCCCCCGATGCGGAGGATAGACCCGTCGTCCAGCACCGCCAGCCACCGGCCCTCCACCCGCTGAGAGGGCTTCAGCTCCCGGATGGTCACCGGTTAGTCCTCCTCACCGTCGGGGGCGGGGGACTCGCTGCCGTCGTCAAAGTCGTCGGCGGCCACATCCACCGCCCGGCCGGCGGCCTTGGCGGCGATCTGCGACTGCTTGCTCATCAGCTTAAAGGCGTTGGCCCGGACCTCCTGCTCGATCTGCTCGGCCAGCTCCGGGTTGTCCTTGAAATACTGCTTCACCGCGTCCCGGCCCTGGCCCAGGCGCATCTCGCCCATAGAGAACCAGGAGCCCGACTTCTGGACGATGTCCAGCTTCACCGCCAGGTCCACCAGCTCGCCCCACTTGGAAATGCCCTCGCCGTAAAGGATTTCAAACTCCGCCTCCCGGAAGGGGGGCGCCACCTTGTTCTTCACGATCTTGGCCCGGGTGCGGTTGCCGACGATCTCGCCGCCCACCTTGATGGCCTCGATCCGGCGCACGTCGATCCGCACGGAGGAGTAGAACTTCAGCGCCCGGCCGCCGGTGGTGACCTCGGGATTGCCGTACATCACGCCCACCTTTTCCCGCAGCTGGTTGATGAAGATGACGATGCAGTTGGTCTTGGCGATGGACCCGGCCAGCTTCCGCAGGGCCTGGCTCATCAGCCGGGCCAGCAGGCCCACATGGCTGTCGCCCATGTCCCCCTCGATCTCCGCCCGGGGGGTCAGCGCGGCCACGGAGTCCACCACCACCACGTCGATGGCCCCGGAGCGCACCAGGGCCTCACAGATCTCCAGCCCCTGCTCGCCGGTGTCCGGCTGAGAGATGAGCATGGAGTCGATGTCCACCCCCAGCGCCCGGGCATAGCTGGGGTCCAGGGCGTGCTCCGCGTCGATAAAGGCCACCTCGCCCCCCCGCTTCTGGGCCTCGGCCACAATGTGCAGGGCCAGGGTGGTCTTGCCGGAGGATTCCGGCCCGTAGATCTCAATAATGCGCCCCTTGGGCACGCCGCCGATACCCAGGGCGATGTCCAGCGCCAGCGACCCCGTGGGGATGGCGTCCACCACAATGCCGGCGTTCTCTCCCAGGCGCATGATGGACCCCTTGCCATAGGTCCGCTCGATCTGGGCCATGGCGGTCTCCAGGGCCTTCTTCTTATCCGAAGCGGGGGTCGCCGCCTCTACCATTGGCTTTTTTGCTGCCATATCCAATCATCCTTTCCAACCGGCGGTTCCAAAACCGCCTCAGCTGTCCCATAGCATGGACTTCCACCTGTCCCATAAACCGGACTTTTCTCTCAGCCGCGGACCGTCCCCTCCACCACGCGCCAGATCCCCTGGGTGTCGGCGGTGGTGCGGATGTCCTCATAGCCGTTTTCCGTCAGAATATTCTCCACGTCCGGGGCCTGGCCCATACCCACCTCGAAGAACAAGGTGCCGTCCAGCCGCAGCGCCGTCTTCCACTTCGCGGCGATGATCCGGTAGAAGTCCAGCCCGTCCTCGCCCCCGTCCAGGGCCATATGGGGCTCGTAGTCCTTCACCGACACATCCAGCCCCGGAATATCCCCGCTGGGGATATAGGGCGGGTTGCACACAATGACGTCAAAATCCCACAGGCTGGCGCTGGGCGCCTCCTTGGCATTCACCGAAAGGCAGGTCACCCGGGCATTCAACCCATTCCGGCGGACGTTCTGCTTGCAGATCCGCAGCGCCCCCTCGGACCACTCCCCCAGCACCACCCGGCATTCCGGCGCGTTGGCGGCGACGGCCAGCCCCACGCAGCCGCTCCCGGCGCACAGGTCCAGCACCCGGGCGCCCTCGCCGGCCTCCCTGGCCCGGAGGATTCCCCGCTCCGCCAGCAGCTCCGTGTCGATCCGGGGGATGAGCACGTCGTTGGACACATTCATGGGCATCCCATAAAATTCCCACTCCCCGATGATATAGGCCACCGGCTCCCCGTTCAGCCGCCGCTGCACCAGCTCGTCCACCCGCTTCTCCAGCTCGGTGGAGGCGTACAGCGACATATCCCGGTACAGCTGCTCCCGGCTCTTGTCCGAGGCATAGCACAGCAGCTCCCGGGCCTCCAGCTGGGCGCTCTCGATGCCCGCCTTTTTCAGCCGGGCTCTGGTGTCCAAAAACAGATTGTTGTAGGTGGTCGCCATGGTCTCACCTTCCACTTTCTTTTTCTCATTCTCTCTCCTGGATGTTACCAGGCGTCCTCGCCCTTCCTGTCGGGCAGCACCAGGGTCAGCGCTTTGATCCCCACCTCGATCATGGAGTCATCCGGCTCAAAGGTGGTAAAATTCTGGAGCCACAGCCCCGGAGCCGTCAGAATCCTGGTGATCGGCCCGTCGTGCCGTCCGGCCCAGCGGTTGAACTCATAGCTGATGCCCACGATCAGCGGCAGCATAGCCAGGTGGGCCAGAAACCGCCAGAACGGATTGCTCACCGGCCAGATGGAAAACACGGCGGTGGAGATCAGAATCGAAATGGCGATCACCATGAACAGAAAGCTGGTGCCGCACCGGGGGTGATGCCGGGGCTGCTTCCGCACATTGTCCACCGTCAGGGGCAGCCCCGCCTCATAGCAGAAGATGGTCTTGTGCTCCGCCCCGTGATAGGAGAACACCCGCTTCATCTCCTTCATCCGGGAGCACAGGGCCAGATAGCCCACAAAGATGGCCAGCTTCAGCAGACTCTCCGCCAGATTCCGCACCAGCATAGAGTCGGTCACCAGCGTCACCGCCGTCCCCAGCAGGGTGGGCAGCAGGAAAAACAGGCCGATGGACATGGACACGCCCAGGATCACCGCCAGGGTGGTAAACAGGGCGGTGGCCTTCTCGCTGCCCAGCCGCCGCTCCAGCCATGCCTCGAATTTCGAGGGCTCCTCGTCCTCCGTGCCCTCCTCCTCCGGGAAGAACTCCGCGGAGAACATCAGCGAGGTCACGCCGTTATACATGGAGTCGCAGAAATTCACCACGCCCCGGATCAGGGGCCAGCCCAGGATGGGATAGCGGTCCTTGATGAATCTCAGGTCCTTCTGCTGGACCTCCAGCCCCCCATCCGGGCGGCGGACCACCACGGCCTGCTTCTTCGGCCCGCGCATCATGATCCCTTCGATAAGGGCCTGTCCGCCGCACATGGTCTTAAAGGGCTTTTTCTCTCCGCCGGCGGCGCCTTGCCCCGCCGGCGCGGTCTGCTGTGTCTCTG
>URTG01000097.1 GCA_900550705.1 uncultured Eubacteriales bacterium
GTTCCTTGCGGAATGGACTTTGACCCGACGTCGGTTACTTTCCTTCGCGGGAAAGTAACCCGCCCGCAGGCGGAACAACCCCCGTCCCCTCGCCCGCAGGCGAAACATCCCCCCGTACTAGGTTGACAACCCTCCCAAGAAAGGGTACACTCCCCATTGGAAGAATCTCTGGAAGGGAATGGAAGATATGCAAATCAATACAGTCCATCTGGTCTATTACAGCGCCACCGGCAACACCGAAACCGTGGCCCGCACGGTGGGGGAGACCCTGGCGAAGCAGCTGAGCGCGGGCCTGGAGGTCCACGACTACACCCTCCCCGCCGCCCGGGAGGCCGCCCTGTCCTTTGCCGCCGGGGACCTGGTGGTAGCCGCCACGCCGGTGTATGCCGGACGGGTGCCCAATAAGCTGCTGCCCTATGTGCAGGAGAAGCTGGAGGGCAACGGGGCCCTGGCCGTCCCCGTGGTCACCTTTGGCAACCGGAGCTTTGACAACGGCCTGGCAGAGCTGTGCCACGAGCTGGAGGCCCACGGCTTCCACACCGTGGCCGCCGCCGGCGTGCCCACAGAGCACGTGTTCAGCGCCAAGCTGGCCGCCGGCCGCCCCAACGAGGCCGACAAGCAGGCCCTGGCCGCCTTTGCCGCCCAAGCGGCGGAGCACATCGCCGGGATGGAGACCATCCCCGCGCCGGTGCAGGTCCGGGGCGAGTTCCCCGCGCCCTACTATACCCCCCTGGGGACCGACGGCAAGCCCGCCGTCTTTTTGAAGGCCAAGCCCAAGACCCGCGAGGACCTGTGTACCAAGTGCGGCCTGTGCGTCCGGTCCTGCCCCATGGGTTCTATTTCGGCAGAGGACCCCAGCCTGGTCCAGGGCATCTGCATCAAGTGCCAGGCCTGCGTGAAAAAGTGCCCTGTGGGGGCCAAGTATTTCGACGATCCGGCCTTCCTGTCCCATGTGGCTATGCTGGAGCAGAACTACACCCGCCCCACGGAGCTGGAGACCTTTTTCGCCTGAGAAGGCCGTTTTTCTGTGAAAAATTCTGAGTTTTCCCGGAAAAACCGCCGCCGCCGGGGTTGACACCAACGGGGGACCATGCTAATATAATGCATTGTAGTGAGCGCGAGGAACGGAAAAGTAGCGCTGCGTCCAAGCACAGAGAGGGTCCTTCACCGGCTGAAAGGGGACCTGCGGCGGCGGAGTGTGAAGTGCGTCCGGGAGCGCGGCGGGTAATGCCGCCCGGCTCGGCCCCGATATTGGCCGGAAATGAGTAAAGCGTAAGAGTGGAACCGCGTATCACGCCTCTTACACCCCGCTGGGGTGTGAGAGGCGTTTTTTGTCCCAGGAAAGGAAGATGGAAATGTTTCGATCCCTGCGCGATCTGCTGGGCGCGTATCAGCGCCGCGACCCGGCGGCCCGGTCTAAGCTGGAGGTTTTGCTGCTGTATCAGGGTGTCCACGCCGTGCTCTATCATCGGCTGGGCCACTGGCTGTACTGTCACAACTGGAAGTTTCTGGCCCGGTGCGTCTCCCAGTGGAGTCGGTTCTGGACGGGCATTGAGATCCACCCCGGCGCCAAGATCGGCAAGCGCCTGGTCATTGACCACGGCATGGGCATCGTCATCGGCGAGACCGCCGAGGTGGGGGACGACTGTCTGCTCTACCACGGCGTCACCCTGGGCGGCACCGGCAAGGACCAGGGGAAGCGCCACCCCACCATCGGCAGCAACGTGCTGATCAGCTGCGGGGCCAAGGTGCTGGGCCCCTTCAAGGTGGGGGACAACGCCCGCATTGCGGCCAACGCCGTGGTCCTCAGCGAGGTGCCCGACGATGCCACCGCCGTGGGCATTCCCGCCCAGATCGTCCGCATTGCCGGCCGCACCACCCACTATGCCGACGACGTGGACCAGACCAGCGTGGAAAATCCCACCCTGGAAAAGCTGGCGGCCCTGTCCTCCCGGGTGGAGCTGCTGGAGCGGCTGATGGATGCCGAATACCTGAAGGAAAATCGCCAACAACAGGCCGAGACGGTGGCTGCCGCCGTCGGCGTGAATAATACGGAGGAATGAACCATGCTGCTGTATAATTCTGCGACCCACAAAAAAGAGGAGTTCCAGACCCACACCCCCGGCCGGGTGGAGATGTACACCTGCGGCCCCACGGTGTACCACTTTGCCCACATCGGCAATCTGCGCTCCTATATCATGGAGGACGTGCTGGAGAAGTTCCTGCGGTATGACGGGTACGACGTCAACCGCGTGATGAACATCACCGACGTGGGCCATTTAAGCTCCGACGCCGACACCGGCGAGGACAAGATGCTCAAGGGTGCCAAGCGGGAGCACAAGACCGTGATGGAGGTGGCCAAGTATTACACCGACGCCTTTTTCGAGGACTGCCGCAAGCTGAATATCAAGCGGCCGGACACCGTGCAGCCCGCCACCGGCTGTATCGACGAGTATATCAAGATCGTCTCCGCCCTGCTGGACAAGGGCTATGCCTATGAGGCGGGGGGCAACGTCTACTTCGATACCGCCAAGCTGGACCACTACTATGTGTTCCATTCCCACGACGAGGACGACCTGGCCGTGGGTGTCCGCGAGGGGGTGGAGGAGGACACCAACAAGCGCAACAAGAACGATTTCGTCCTCTGGTTCACCAAGTCCAAGTTCGAGGACCAGGCCCTGAAGTGGGATTCCCCCTGGGGCGTGGGCTACCCCGGCTGGCACATCGAGTGCTCCGGCATTTCGCTGAAGTACAACGGCGAGTACCTGGACCTGCACTGCGGCGGCATCGACAACGCCTTCCCCCACCACACCAACGAGATCGCCCAGTCTGAGTCCTTTATCGGCCACCCCTGGTGCCGCCAGTGGTTCCATGTCCACCACCTGAACACCAGCACGGGCAAGATGTCCAAGTCCAAGGGCGAGTTCCTCACCGTCTCCCTGCTGGAGGAGAAGGGCTACGACCCCCTGGCTTACCGCTTCTTCTGCCTCCAGAGCCACTACCGCAAGGGCCTGGTGTTCACCTGGGAGAACCTGGACAACGCAGCCCTGGCCTTCCGCAAGCTCATCGGCCGCATTGCCGCGCTGAATCCCCAGGACGGCGCCGTGGACGAGGCCGTCTTGAAGGAGTACCGGGAGAAGTTCATCCAGCAGGTGGGCAATGATCTGAACACCTCCATGGGCGTCACCGCCCTGTATGACGCGCTGAAGGCCAAGACCAACGACGCCACCAAGCTGGCCATTCTGGACAGCTTTGACCAGGTCCTGTCCCTGTCTCTGCTGGCCAAGGCGGACAAGGAGCGGGCCGAGCTGGCCAAGGCCAAGCAGGCCCAGGCCGCCGCCGGCTACACCGTTACCGGCGAGGGCGACCCGGAGATCGACGCCCTGGTCAAGGCCCGGGGCGAGGCCAAGAAGGCCAAGAATTTCGCCGAGGCCGACCGCATCCGCGACGAGCTGAAGGCCCGGGGCATCGAGATCACCGACGTGCCCGGCGGCGCGGTGTGGAAGAAGCTGTAAGACGAAACAGAACCAGCCCGGAGCGGGGTCCCGACGGCCCTGCTCCGGGTCTTTTTTCGCTGGAAATGCATGAATATACAGAGCCGGACGGAGAGAGGACCAAATTTCATAAAAAAACCGGGCAGTTTTTACGGGATTTTGAATCATTATCTATTGACTGTGCATATTTCCTGGGGTATACTCAATGAACACCCTGAAAGTTCCAGGGGAGCAATGAAAGGAAGATCGAATCCCATGAAAAAGTTTCTTGCAATGGCCATGGCTACCGCGATGGCTCTGAGTCTCACCGCCTGCGGCAGCAGCAACGCCGGCACCTCCGCCTCCGGCTCCGTGTCCGGCTCCGCCTCCGGCAGCAACACCGACGCCGCCTACACCACCGTTACCGAGGGCAAGCTAACCATGTCCACCAACGCCTCCTTCCCTCCCTATGAGATGGTCGCGGACGACGGCTCCTTCGAGGGCATCGACATCGAGGTCGCCGGTGCCATCGCCGACAAGCTGGGCCTGGAGCTCCAGGTAGACGACATGGGCTTTGACGCCGCCCTCCAGGCCGCTCAGACCGGCAAGAGCGACATGGTCATGGCCGGCGTCACCGTCACTGAGGAGCGTCAGGCTGTGATGGACTTCTCCGACAGCTACGCCAACGGTGTGCAGGTGGTCATCGTGAAGGAGGACTCCGCCATCCAGACCCTGGACGACCTGGCCAATGCCAACATGATCGGCTGCCAGATGGGCACCACCGGCTACATCTACTGCTCCGACACCGTGGAGAACGGCGGCTATGGTGAGGACCACGTCACCCCCTATGACGACGGCGCTGCTGCGATCCAGGCTCTGGTCAACGGCCAGATCGACGCCGTGGTCATCGACAACATGCCCGCTCAGGAGTATGTGAAGGCCAATCCCGGTCTGAAGATCCTGGACACCGAGTTTGCCAACGAGGACTACGCCATCGGCGTGGCCAAGGGCAACACCGCTCTGCTGGACGCCATCAACGGTGCCCTGGCTGAGATGAAGGCCGACGGTACCATCCAGACCATCGTGGACAAGTACATCAACGCCAACTGATCCAGTCCCGCAAAAAGGGCGGCGTAAGCCGCCCTTTTTTGAACGCTTCCGCTGCTTTTTCCGTCCCCTGTTCTCTGGGGGGAGCGGGAGGGCAGCCGGGCGCGGAACGAAACAAACCACAGATAGAAAGGGGTATGTCCGTGAATCTGGCGGAACTTTACGCTTCGCTGAACCAGCAGGTTCAAAGCGGGGAAGCGCTCTCCTCCTGGGAAAAGACCTTTGTGGGCTTTTATAAGGCCTTCGTTCAGGGGGGACGCTGGCAGCTCTATATCGACGGCGTGCTGAACACCCTGCGGATCACCGCTCTGGCGCTGGTGCTGGGCGTGATCCTGGGCGTGGTGGTGGCCGTGATCCGAACAGCCCACGACCAGCAGCGGCCGGGCCGCAAAAATATTTTCCTGGGCGGGCTGAATCTGCTCTGCCAGGTCTACACCACCATCATCCGGGGCACTCCCATGATGGTGCAGCTCCTGATCATGGGCTTTGTCGTCTTCAGCAGCAGCCGGAACTTTACCATGGTGGGCACCCTGACCCTGGGCATCAACTCCGGCGCTTATGTGGCCGAGATCTTCCGGGGCGGCCTGATGAGCGTGGACCCCGGCCAGATGGAGGCCGGCCGCTCCCTGGGCCTGGGCTACCTGGACACCATGCGGTTTATCGTGGTGCCCCAGGCGTTCAAAAACGTGCTCCCCGCCCTGGGCAACGAGTTTATCACCCTGTTTAAGGATACGGCCCTCATCAACATCATCGGCGGCAAGGAGCTGGTCTATGCGGCCAAGGCCGTGGGCAGCAAGACCTATGACGTGATGTATCCCTACATCGGCATCGCCGTCATTTACCTGTGCATGGTGATGGTCCTCACCTGGCTCCAGGGGAAACTGGAAAGGAGGCTGCGTCAAAGTGATCGACGTTAAACATTTGTCCAAGTCCTTCGGCGACCACCTGGTGCTGGACGACATCTCCGAGCACATCGCCCCGGGGGAGAAGGTGGTGGTCCTGGGGCCCTCCGGCTCCGGCAAGTCCACCTTCCTCCGCTGCCTGAACCTGCTGGAGACGCCCACCAAGGGCAGCATCACCTTTCAGGGCACGGAGATCACCGACCCCAAGGTGAACATTGATAAAATTCGCCAGCAGATGGGCATGGTGTTCCAGCACTTCAATCTGTTCCCCAACATGACCATCCGGAAGAACATCACCCTGGCCCCCGTCCGCACCGGCCTGATGAAGCAGGAGGAGGCGGACGACACCGCCGCCGCCCTGCTGAAGCGGGTGGGTCTGGAGGAGAAGGCCGATTCCTATCCCGGTCAGCTCTCCGGCGGCCAGAAGCAGCGCATCGCCATCGTCCGCGCCCTGGCCATGCAGCCCAAGCTCATGCTCTTTGATGAGCCCACCTCCGCCCTGGACCCCGAGATGGTAGGGGAGGTCCTGGAGGTCATGAAGCAGCTGGCCGACGACGGCATGACCATGGTGGTGGTCACCCACGAGATGGGCTTTGCCCGGGAGGTGGGCAGCCGGGTCCTGTTTATGGACGGCGGCCATATCCTGGAGCAGAACACCCCCAAGGAGTTCTTCGACCACCCCCAGAACGCCCGTACCCAGCTGTTTTTGTCCAAGGTCCTGTAAAGCTTCCAAACGAAAAAACGTCCTGCCGCAAAGCCTTTTGGCCCCTGCGGCAGGACATTTTTGCTTTTCTTTTAATAGTTTTCCGCTTTCAGCTGGAAGTAGGACTGGGGATGGGCACAGACGGGGCAGACCTCGGGGGCCTGCTTGCCCACCACAATGTGGCCGCAGTTGCTGCACTGCCACACCATGTCCCCCTCCCGGGAGAAGACCAGGCCGTTCTCCACGTTGGAGAGCAGCTTGCGATAGCGCTCCTCGTGCTCCTTCTCGATCTGGCCCACCTGCTGGAACAGGTCGGCCATGTGGTCAAAGCCCTCCTCCCGGGCCTCCTGGGCCATGTGAGCATACATGTCAGTCCACTCATAGTTCTCCCCCTCGGCGGCGGACTTCA
>URTG01000098.1 GCA_900550705.1 uncultured Eubacteriales bacterium
CGCCATGTGCTGCTCCGGCGCCAGACAGGTCACGGTGAGGGTGTCATCCTCCCGGAGGGGCTGTCCGTCCCGGGTGATGCCGGTGAGCGTATAGCTGCCGTTGTCCTCCTTCACCTCCACCGCAATGCCGCTGACCACCGGCAGGGAGCCGCGGTTGAAGGGCACAAGCCCGCCCACATAGCCCTCCACAAAGTCGCGGACGGTCTCCGCCAGCGCTGCGCCGGTCATGGTGCACCGGTAGGCCGTCAGCCCGTTGGGCATGATCATCGAGGCGGCCATTTCAGCGGTATAGTCCGCCTGAAGCACGCTGCCGGTAAAGCTGTTTGCCGCGGCAATGAGCACATCAGATCCATAAACGCCCCGCAGGGTGTTCGCCATCACGGAGGCGGAGGCAATGCCTCCCTCCCGATGGAACACGTTGGAATAGCTCTGTCCGGAGCGCAGCACCACCGCGTCTGCGGCCTGCTCCTCCCCGGCCAGCAGCCGGGTGTTGAACGCCTGATACGCCTGCTCCGCCGTGTACTCCCCCGCGATCATTTTGGAGACGACCTCCTGGGAGACGGCGAAGAACTCGTTGGAGGCGATGCGGATGTACATATGGTTTTCTTCCACCACGCTGCGGACATCCTTCAAGGAATCACTCAGCCGCAGGCCGACATTCTGACTGTAGCTCAGCACGTCCTGCCCGTCGGCAACGATGCGGTCCTGCGCCACCTCAGAGAGCATCACATTCAGTACCCTCATGGCCTTCTCCCGGCGCGCGCTGTCCTGCTCCAGGCTGCGGTTCAGGGCGACCTGGAAATAGGGGGTGGTCATCAGCCACCGCTCGCCGTTCTGACCGAAGAAGGGCTGGAAGATCGCGTCGATGCCCTCGTCCCGGAACATCTTCACGCCGGCGGAGCTGCCAAAGTACATGGCCACCTGTCCGTTCCGGAACATCCCGGTCACATCGTCGTCGCTCAGCGCCAGGTCGTCCGCCGTCAGGTGGGTGTCCTGAATGAACTGCTCCATCCGCGCAAAGGCCCCGGGCCACACGGTGTCGTCCAGACCGACCCGGGCGGTGCTGGCCGGGTCGCTGTATGCAGTGCGCCACTTGCGCCCCTCCGTGGTAGTCAGCTCGGCGGCGCAAAGCCCATGAAGCGTCTCGATGCAGGTGTAGTCATACTTATAATCGGCAGTAAAGCCCCGGAGGCCCACCGCCTCAAACGCCTGACAGGCTGCGGCAAAGCTTTCGTAATCGGTGGGCAGGGGAATGTCATACTGCGTAAACAGGCCGCGGTTGACCACAAAGCCGTGGGCATCCGCGCAGACCGGCAGCCAGTTCACGCTGCCGTCCTCATTTTTGAATCTGCTGAGATAGGTATTGTACACCGCGCCCGCCTCGTTGGTGGTGGCAAGGTCCATCAGGCTGTCCTTCAAGGGGGCTGCATCGTGCAGCGAGAAGCGACAGCAGGTGATAATGTCCGGCAGACCGCCGTTCTCCTGTAAAAACCGATAAAAATCCAGGTTGTTGTTGCCCACGATGAATTCCACATTCACATCGGGCAGTTGGGCCTGGACATAGGGGGCATAGCTCTCATACAGGGCAGTGGTCCACAGATACACCTGAATGGTGTCGGCCTCCTCCTGCCCCTGGGTCTGCTCCCCGCTCGTTCCGCTGCATCCGGCCAGCAGGGATACCCCCATGGCCAGCGCCAGCAGCATGAAACAAAGGCGGCGTGCTGTTCTTTTTTTCATTCACATCCCTCTCCTCACAGCCCGTGGCCGCTGCCGCCCTCCGGCGGAGCGAAGCGGCACAGCATGACAGAGATTCCAAAACATTTTACCACCATCCCCAATACTTTTCAATCAATTCTTCGACATTTCTTCCAAAAAACACCGTGAGGCCTGTGGAAACGGCGGCTTTCCCGCCTTGACCGTCCGCCCTA
This sequence comes from uncultured Eubacteriales bacterium, assembly GCA_900550705.1. GTDB lineage: Bacteria > Bacillota > Clostridia > Oscillospirales > Oscillospiraceae > Lawsonibacter. The sequence continues at coordinate 1,929 of URTG01000098.1, forward strand.
TTCTCTATCAGCGAAAAAGAAAGCGGAGGTCGATGGCCTCCGCTTGTATGAGTGCAGCGTCTTTTATTGTAATTCCTCCGCCAGGAAGTCCCGCAGCTCTGTCAGCGAAGCAAACCGGCGGAAAATTTTCTCCTCCAGCTCCGCGTCCGGCGGGATGAGGTCCGGGATCATCACGGTGGGCAGGCCCGCCGCCGTGGCGGAGAGGATGCCGTTGCGGCTGTCCTCCACCGCCAGGGCCCGGGCGGGGTCCACCCCCAGGCGCTGACAGGCCACCTGATAGATCTGCGGGTCGGGCTTGCCCCGGTGGATCTGGTCGCCGGTGACGATCTCCCGGAAGTAGTGCCCCAGCCCGGTCAGCTCCAGCCGCCGGGCGGTGCGCTCCCCGCCGGTGGAGGTGGCCAGGGCCATGGGGATGTGCCGCTGGGCCAGAAAGTCCAGAATTTCCCGGACCCCCGGCTTCATGGGCACGCCGTTCTGCTCCATTTTCTCCTGGGAGCGGCGGGAGCAGATCAGCAGAAAGTCCTCCGCCGGGAAGTCAGGCCCCATAATCTCCCGCAGATGGTCCCGGATGTCCGGCCGGGGGCGGCCGATGAACTCCTCGTAGCGCTCCCAGACGGGCAGACAGTTCATTTTTGTGCCCACCTCGAACCAGGTGCCCCGGCTCAGGTTCTCGGTGTCAAAGAGGGTGCCGTCCACGTCGAAGACCACGGCATCCAGCGTCAGTCCCTTGCTCATACCTTGCCGATGTCCGTGCGGAAGTGCATATCCCGGAAGTGGATGGGCTTGGCGGCGGCGTAGGCGTTGGCGATGGCCTCCTCCAGCGTCTCGCCCCGGGCGGTAACGCCCAGGACCCGGCCGCCGGCGGTGACGATGTCGCCGTTGTCCGCCTTCTGGGTGCCGGCGTGGAAGACCACGGCGGACTTGCCCGCCTCCTCCAGGCCGGAGATGGGGTAGCCCTTCTGATACTCCACAGGGTAGCCCCCGGAGGCCAGCACGATGCAGCAGGCCGCGCCGGACTTCCACCGGATGTCCACCTGGTCCAGGGTGCCGTTCACGCAGGCCTGGAAGATGTCCAGCAGGTCGCTGTCCAGCATAGACAGGATGGGCTGGGTCTCCGGGTCACCGAAGCGGGCGTTGTACTCCACCACCTTGGGGCCGTCCTTGGTGAGCATCAGGCCGAAGTAGATGACGCCCTGGAAGGGCCGGCCCTCGGCCTTCAGCGCGGCCACGGTGGGCTGGAAAATCTCCTTCTGGCAGCGGGCGGCGATCTCCGGGGTGTATTTGGGCGAGGGGCAGAAGGCACCCATGCCGCCGGTATTGGGGCCCTGGTTGCCGTCGTAGGCCCGCTTGTGGTCCTGGCTGGACAGCATGGGGACCAGGTGCTCCCCATCGCAGAAGGCCAGCACCGTGACCTCGGGACCCACCATGCACTCCTCAATGACCACGGTGGAGCCGGAGGCGCCGAACTTGTGGTCCTCCATCATGGCGCGGACGGCCTGCTCGGCCTCCTCCACCGTGGCGGCCACCACCACGCCCTTGCCCAGGGCCAGGCCGTCGGCCTTGACCACGATGGGCGCGCCCTGGGCGTGGATGTAGGCCAGGGCCTTGTCCAGCTCGGTAAAGGTCTCATACTGAGCGGTGGGGATGTGGTACTTCTTCATCAGGGACTTGGAAAACGCCTTGCTGGCCTCGATAATGGCGGCGTTGGCCCGGGGACCGAAGGCGGGGATGCCCGCCGCCTCCAGGGCATCTACCATGCCCAGAGCCAGGGGGTCGTCGGGGGCCACCATGACAAAGTCCATGCGGTTCTCCTTGGCCCACTGCACCATGGCCTCCACATCCGTGGCTTTGATGGGCACACAGGTGGCCACCTGGGCAATGCCCGCATTCCCCGGCGCACAGAACAGCTCCGTCACCTTGGGGCTCTGGGCCAGCTTCCAACAAATCGCGTGCTCGCGGCCGCCGCCGCCAACTACTAATACCTTCATAAAGATAACAACCTTTCTGTTTCGTGTGAAGTTAGGAGGGATGAGTTAGGAGTTATTCTTCCTTGCTCCTCTGCCGTATCACTCATTCTTCACGGTATAGGTTATCGAAGCCAGAATTCTTCTCAATTCCTCGCAGTCCTGGTTCATGGAACGATACTCTGCCTCGTTCAGATAGCTGCAAAGATACAACAATTCCAGCCAGTAGAGGGTCTCTCCACATTCCTTCAGCGCAATGTACACCTTATTTAAGAAGTCTTTCCGACTGCTGCCATACTGTGCCTCTGCCAGATTGGCCCCGATGCTGGTTCCACTGCGAAGAAGCTGCTTGGATAGTACATATTCCTTCTTCTGTTCGCACAGATACCGGTATAAATCGACCACACGCTTGGCGAAAGCCAAGCTCTTTCGGCGGCTTGGGCTATCGTCAGCCATAACTCCTACCTCCTAACTTCTAACTCATCACTCATCAGTGGTGGAACAGCCGCACTCCCGTAAACGCCATGACCATTCCGTATTTGTCCGCGGTCTCGATGACCAGGTCGTCCCGGATGGAGCCGCCGGGCTGGACGATGTAGTCCACGCCGGACTTGTGGGCGCGCTCCACGTTGTCGCCGAAGGGGAAGAAGGCGTCGGAGCCGACGGTGACGCCGGAGAGCTGGGCCACCCAGGCGTCCTTCTCCTCCTTGGTGAGGACGGCGGGCTTCTCCGCAAAGATGGTCTGCCACGCGCCCTCGGCCAGCACGTCGTCGTGCTCCTCGGAGATATAAAGGTCGATGGCGTTGTCCCGGTTGGGGCGGCGGATGCCGTCTACGAATTTCAGTCCCAGGACCTTGGGGTGCTGGCGCAGCCACCAGATGTTGGCCTTGTCCCCCGCCAGGCGGGTGCAGTGGATGCGGCTCTGCTGGCCCGCGCCCACGCCGATGGTCATGCCGTTTTTCACATAGCACACCGAGTTGGACTGGGTGTATTTCAGGGTGATGAGGGCCACCAGCATATCGTTTTTGGCCTGGTCGGACAGGTCCTTGTTTTTCGTCACGATGTTGTTCAGCAGGTCCCGGGTCAGCTCCAGGTCGTTGTACCGCTGCTCAAAGGTCAGGCCGAAGATGTTCCGCCGCTCCACCGGGGCGGGGGTGTAGTCCGGGTCGATTCGGATGACGTTGTAGCCCCCCTTGCGCTTGGCCTTCAGGATGGTCAGGGCCTCGTCGGTAAAGCCTGGGGCAATCACGCCGTCAGACACCTCCTCCGCCAGGAAGCGGGCGGTGTCGCCGTCGCACACGTGGGACAGGGCGGCCCAGTCGCCGAAGGAGCACAGCCGGTCGGCCCCCCGGGCCCGGATATAGGCGCAGGCGATGGGGGACAGCTCCCCCGCCGGGGCGCAGTAGATGGCCCGCTCCACGTCGCTGAGAGGCAGCCCCAGGGCGGCCCCCGCCGGGGAGACGTGCTTGAAGGAGGCGGCGGCGGGCAGGCCGGTGGCCTTGCTCAGCGCCCGGACCAGCTGCCAGGAGTTCAGCGCGTCCATAAAGTTGATGTATCCGGGGCGGCCGTTGAGCACCGTCAGGGGCAGCTCCCCCTCCTCCATGTACAGGCGGGCGGGCTTCTGGTTGGGGTTGCAGCCGTATTTCAGTTCCAGCTCCTTCATGGTCACACCTCCCCGTGCTTGTTCACGATCACCGTGTCCCGCTCCCCGGTGACCACGTCGATCATGCTGACGTAGAGAGACACCTTGTTCTCCCCGTTCAGCGCACCCCAGAGGGTCTCGGCCCAGGTCCGGGCGTCGGCCTGGGGGATGGTCACCCGGCGGGGCTCGCCCTGGAAGGAGGGCAGGGGATCGGCGTTCTCCTGATAGGTGTGGATAAAGTGGCCCACGCCGGGCAGGGCGGCGTCGTACTCAAAGAAGTACCGGCAGCAGCAGGCGGGGTCGCCCTCCTGGCTTTTCAGAATGGACAGGTTATAGGTGCCGTCGGGCTTCACCACGCCGGAAATGCGGGGGGTGTAGTTGGGGCCGTCCGGCTCGAAGGCCCGGGTGTTCAGGGCGTGCCGGTAGCAGTGGCCCTGGGCGATGTGCTCCATAATGGTGTCGGTCTGGTCGCCGTTGGTCACCACGGTCATGCCGTTGGGCAGAATACGGACGGGGTGGTAGATGATGAGCGAGGGGTCGGTCATTTTGCTCTCGTCAAAAGCCCGGGTGCGGATGCCGTCCTCTGTGGGCTCGAAGACCCGGTTGCGGCTGTTCGCGCTGCGGCCCATGATGAAGTAGGCCACGGCGATCTTCTTGTCGTCGGGGGTGCGGCCCAGAGCGATGCCCCGGCCGGGATAGGGGTGGGTGCGGAGAATATCTTCTAGCTGCATAATAGGCATGGGGGATGCTCCTTTTCTGTTGTTTTGGGGACGAGGGGGGTTCCGCCTCCGGGCGGGGTACTTTCCAGTGATGGAAAGTACCCAAAGATCACCGGGCCTGCGGGCCCGGACCCGGGGGAGTCATTCGGGAGGGAAGCCTGGTAGAGGCTTGGCCGGCGCGGGTGGAGACTTGTGGCAGCTGTCTAAACCCCGCCCGCTGCCGCTCTGCGGTGGTCATTGTTGGCTTCCTGCTTCCCTTGTTTCGCTGCGCGCCTGGCTTGGAGACAATCGCGGGGTGCGGCTGTAAAATAGCCTTCCCCTGGGGGAAGGGGGC
>URTG01000099.1 GCA_900550705.1 uncultured Eubacteriales bacterium
GGGCCGATTCCCCCTATCAGGGGGAAATGTCCCAAAGGGACAAAAGGGGTAGGGACGATTCCCCCTATCAGGGGGAAATGTCCCAAAGGGACAAAAGGGGTAGGGACCGCTGTCCTCAGTGGCCCGCGATACCGGACGCACCATCGAACGGGGCGATGCACCTGGCGGTTCCGCGCATTGCATCGGCTTGTGGTTTCCTTCATCATAGCATTTTAGAGGGGTGATGTACAGCAAAAAAAACATTGCGCGCCCCCGGTTTTCTGGCGTATGATAGGACTACAGGAGCAAGGAGGGATGCACATGGATATCTATCGGCTGGGACAGGCGCTCACGGTGCTGGAGCGGGAGCCACAGGCGGGGGAGCAGGTGCTGGTGCTGCTCACCTCGGAGGAATTGGCCAAGCAGCCCAGGGTGCCGGGGCTGGAGCAGACCCTGCTCCACATGCCCCCGGCCCGGGACGCCCGGACCTGCAAGGCGGAGGTGCGGCGGGACTGCCTGTGCGGCACGGTGGTCACACCCCGGCAGGGCAAGGAGGGTGCGCCGGTGGTCTTTGGCTTTCTGCTGACCCGGGACCGGGCGGCGCTGTGCGACGATTCCGGCGCGGCCCGGGCCATGCTCCGCCGCCTGGCCAAGGACAAGCGCTGGCCGGACAACGGCCCCGGCCGGTTTTTCTATGAATTTCTGGAGCTGCTGCTGGACAAGGAGCTCCGGCACCTGGAGAGCCTGGAGGACCGCCTCTCCGCCCTGGAGGACCGGGTATCCAGCGGGACACTGGAGGAATTCAACGCCGCCCTGTCCACCCTGCGAAAGGAGGCCATGGTCCGCTTCCGCTACTATGACCAGCTGGACAACCTGGTGTGTGAGCTGGAGGAGAACGAGCCGGGGCTGTTCTCCCCGGACGACCAGCACCGCTTCCATCTGCTGGAAAAGCGCCTGAGCCGACTGCGGAACCAGGCCCAGCTGCTCCGGGAGTACTGCGTGCAGGTCCGGGAGCTGTTTCAGGCGGAGATTGACATCCGCCAGAACCGCATTATGAAAATCCTTACCATCGTCACCACCGTGTTCCTGCCCCTGTCTCTGGTGGCCGGGTGGTACGGCATGAACTTTGTTGGGATGCCGGAGCTACACTGGAAATATGGCTACCCCGTGGTCATTGGGGTGAGCGTGCTCATCGTGGTGCTCTGCCTGTGGATCTGTAAGAAAAAGAAATTCTGGTAACAAAAAACAGCCGCCCGCGGGCGGCTGTTTTTGTAGGTAGAAGCAGAGCCTCAGTTTTTCAGGCTCTGCATGGGCGCGGGGATACGGCCGCCCCGGGCGACGAAGGCCTGGGAGGAGAAGGGGTGGACGGGCTGCACCGGGGCGGAGCCCAGCAGGCCGCCGAACTCCACGGTGTCGCCCACCTTGCAGCCGGGGGCGGGGATGAGACGGACGGCGGTGGTCTTGGTGTTCACCATGCCGATGGCCGCCTCGTCGGCGATGATGGCGGACAGGGTCTCGGCCGAGGTGTCGCCGGGGACGGCGATCATGTCCAGACCCACGGAGCACACGCAGGTCATGGCCTCCAGCTTGTCCAGGGACAGGGCGCCGGAGGCGGCAGCCGCGATCATGCCCTCGTCCTCGCTGACGGGGATGAAGGCGCCGGACAGGCCGCCCACATGGGAGGAGGCCATCACGCCGCCCTTCTTCACCGCGTCGTTCAGCAGGGCCAGGGCGGCGGTGGTGCCGTGGGTGCCGCAGACCTCCAGCCCCATCTCCTCCAGAATACGGGCCACGCTGTCGCCGACGGCGGGGGTGGGGGCCAGGGACAGGTCCACGATGCCGAAGGGGGTGTCCAGCCGGCGGCTGGCCTCCTGGGCCACCAGCTGGCCCATGCGGGTGATGCGGAAGGCGGTCTTCTTGATGGTCTCGGCCACCACGTCGAAGGGCTGGCCCTTCACGGACTGGAGGGCGTGGTGCACCACGCCGGGGCCGGAGACGCCCACGTTGATGACCCGCTCCGGCTCGCCCACGCCGTGGAACGCACCGGCCATGAAGGGGTTGTCCTCCACCGCGTTGCAGAACACCACCAGCTTGGCGCAGCCGAAGCCTCCCTTGTCGGCGGTGCGGTTGGCCAGGTCCTTGATGGTCCGGCCCATGAGGGCCACCGCGTCCATGTCGATGCCCGCCTTGGTGGAGCCTACGTTCACGCTGGCACAGACGATGTCGGTGGTGGACAGGGCCTCGGGAATGGAGGCGATGAGCTTGCGGTCGGCCTCGGTCATGCCCTTCTGCACCAGGGCGGAGAAGCCGCCGATGAAGTTCACGCCGGTGGTCTTGGCCGCCCGGTCCAGGGCCTGGGCAAAGGGGGTGTAGTTGTCCGTCTCCGCCGCGGCGGCCACCAGGGCGATGGGGGTGACGGAGATGCGCTTGTTTACGATGGGGATGCCGAACTCCTTTTCGATGGCCTCGCCGGTGGCCACCAGCTTTTCGGCGTAGCGGGTGATCTTGTCATAGACCTTGTCGCAGGCCACCTTCACGTCGCTGTGGGCGCAGGACAGCAGGGAGATGCCCATGGTGATGGTCCGCACGTCCAGATGCTGCTGGTCGATCATCTGGATGGTCTGCATGATTTCGTTTTGATTCAGCACGGATGGTCCCTCCGATCAGATACGGTGCATGGCGTTGAAGATGTCCTCCCGCTGGATGCGGATGGACAGGGCCTGCTCCTGGCCCGCCTGGGCCAGAATGTCAGACATCTCGCCGATGGACTGGGTGCAGGCGGCGGTGTCCACCAGCATGACCATGGTGAAGTAGTCCTGAAGAACGGTCTGGGTGATGTCCAGAATGTTGATGTTGTGCTGGGCCAGAAGGGCGCAGACGGCGGCGGTGATGCCCACCCGGTCTTTGCCGATGACGGTGACAATGGCTTTCATTGCAAAACCTTCCTTTATCTAAATGGTACCGGCTGCGGCGCTCGGTTGTCCGCTATTGTACCACAGGCAGAGGAAGATGTAAATTCCCGGGATTCTTTTTTCTTTGTTCCACCGGGAGAAACACAGGGCAAAATAAGGAGAAAAATTCTCGGATTTCACCTACCCGGGAAGCCCATTTTATGGTATACTAAGAGAAAATTCTTCCGGACGAGCGGCCGGAAGACGGAGAATCGCAGAAGTAAGGAGAATACTATGTCATTACAGCACCTTATCATTATGGGCACGATCATCCTCTATCTGTGCCTGGTGATCTTCACCGGTGTGATGATCGGCCGCCGGAGCAAAAAGAGCTCCGAGGGCTTTTATCTGGGCGGACGGGGAATGGGACCCCTGGTCACCGCCATGAGCGCCGAGGCATCGGATATGAGCAGCTACCTGCTCATGGGCATCCCCGGGCTGGCCTATCTCAGCGGCGTGGCGGATGCCAGCTGGACGGCCATCGGGCTGGCCTTCGGTACCTACTTAAACTTCCTGCTGGTGGCCCGCCGCCTGCGGCGGTACAGCGTCCATCTGGACGCCATCACCATCCCCAGCTTCATCTCCAAGCGGTATGGAGAGAAAAAGCCGGTGATCATGGGCATTTCCGCCGTGATCATCCTGGTGTTCTTCGTGCCCTATGTGGCCTCCGGCCTGGCGGCCATCGGCAAGCTGTTCAACAGCCTGTTCGGCTGGAACTATATGGCCGCCGTCATCGTGGGCGCGCTGGTCATTATCAGCTACACCTCGGTGGGCGGCTTCAGCGCCGTGGCCACCATGGACCTGATCCAGTCCGTCATTATGACCGTCGCCCTGGCCATTATCGTGGTCTTCGGCGTGGTGCAGGCGGGGGGCATGGACGCGGTGCTGGACCACGCCCGCAGTCTGCCCGGCTTCCTCAGCTTTACCCAGACCTATCACGCCGACTCCGGCGCGGCGGAGCCCTATGGCTTTATCCGGATCATCTCCATGATGGCCTGGGGCCTGGGCTACTTCGGGATGCCCCACATTCTGGTGCGCTTTATGGCCATCCGGCATGAGGACGAGCTGAAGCTCTCCCGCCGCATTGCCGCCACCTGGGTGGTGATCTCCATGGCGGTGGCGGTGTTCATCGGCATCGTGGGCCGCGCGGTGTCCAGCACGGGGCAGATCGCCCTGCTCCAGGGCAGCGCCACCGAGACGGTGATCGTCCGTCTGTCCTACCTGCTGTCGGACTACGGCATTCTCCCCGCCGTCGTGGCGGGCTGTATCCTGGCCGGTATCCTGGCGGCTACCATGTCCACCGCCGACTCCCAGCTGCTGGCCGCCGCCTCCGCCTTCTCGGAGAACGTGGTGCAGGACATCTTCGGCAAAAAGCTCACCGCCAAGCAGAATATGCTGGTGGCCCGGGGCACCGTGGTGGTCATTGCCTTTATCGCCATCTTCCTGGCCGCCGACCCCAACAGCAACGTGTTTAAGATCGTCTCCTTCGCCTGGGCGGGCTTCGGCGCCACCTTCGGCCCCGCCATGCTGTGCGCCCTGTTCTGGCGGCGGAGCAACCGCCAGGGCATTATGGCCGGTCTGGTCGTGGGCGGCGTGATGATCTTCGTGTGGAAGTTCCTGGTGGCCCCCCTGGGCGGCCTGTTCGCCATCTATGAGCTGCTGCCCGCCTTCCTCTGCGCCCTGGCCGCCATCATCGTCGTCTCCCTGGCCACCCCGGCCCCGGAGAAGGAGATCGTGGCGCTGTTTGACAGCTATAATAAGTAAGTCTGAGCATAAAAAACCCCCGTTCCGGCCGGAACGGGGGTTTTGCGTCTATATGAGGGCATACACATCGGCAAAGGTGACAAACCGGGTGAACAGCAGACACAGTGCCAGCGCCAGATCGACCAGCAGGGCGGAGCAGTACCGCCGCTGTTTGGTCTGCTCCGGGCCGCGGCAGCGGAGGTACCGCCACAGCCGCATTCCGCCCACGGCGGCGAAGTAGAGCAGGGTGAGCCAGGGCAGGAGCACCGTCGCCGCCGCGCCGCTGAGATAGGTCTGGATGGGAATACAGGTCAGCAGATAGTAGGGCTGGCCAGTTCTTCGGGCGCGGACCTGCAAGGCGCATTCCAGAAGAAAGAGGGACAGGACCAGCAGGACATAGAGCAGCTTCACCCGCTCCGGCGGCAGTGCGTGGGCCAGCCAAAGCAGGTCGTCGCCGTACCGATACGCCAGGAACAGGGTGAACAGCACCGCCAGAATGGGTTCTGCGGAACGGACCAGGAAGGAACGGGTGCGCGTCATAGGGAGCCTCCTTTCAGATACCGGTGGGAGCGTCAGGGAAGGGGTTCTCTGATTGGAAGGTAGCATAGTTTGGGGAGAATGTCAAGAGTTAGGAGTTGGGAGGGAGGAGTTAGGAGTTATCTAAACCTTGGGTCGAAGCCTCTTGTACGGAAGTCACCCTCATCCGCCCCCTGCGGGGGCACCTTCCCCCTGGAAGGGGGAAGGCTAACCCCTCCACCGCTTCGCGGGCCGGATGAGGGGGATTGAAGGGCCTTGAGCCTTTACGATAGACAGAAAAGGCCCTTTCGTAGGGGACGCTGTCCTCAGCGTCCCGCCTCTGCCACTTCCCCTACTAGCGCGCCGCCCGAAGCTCCGGTGATTTTCACAGTCCGGAGCTGATTGTGCAAATTCTCGCCGCTGGGGGCGGTGACCTCGGTGTAGCGGGTGGTGTAGCCGCGCCAGAGGCCGTCGCGCTGTTCCTCAAAGAGGACGGGGACGGTCTCGCCCAGCCACTGGGACAGATAGTTCTGCTCCAGCTCTCCGGCCACGGCGGCGGCGCGGTGGGCGCGGTCCTCCTTCACGCTGTTGCGGACCTGGTCGGGCATGGCGGCCGCCGGGGTGCCCGGGCGCTTGGAATAGGGGAAGATGTGCATGGCGGAGAAGGCGCACTTGCGAAGGAAGGCCAACGTGTCCCGGAACTCCGCCTCCGTCTCCCCGGGGAAGCCCACAATCAGGTCGGTGGTGATGCCGGGCCGGTCAAAGTGGGCGCGGAGGAGGGCGACGCTCTCATAAAACCGGGCGGTGTCATACCTCCGGTTCATGCGCTTGAGGACGGCGTCGCAGCCGCTCTGCATGGACAGGTGGAAGTGGGGGCACAGATTGGGCAGGGCGGCGGCCCGGCGGCAGAAGTCCTCCGTCACCGTCCTCGGCTCCAGCGAGCCCAGGCGGATGCGGCAGTGGGGGGCCGCGGCGGAGACGCCCTCCAGCAGGTCGATGAGGGCGGAGCCGTCGTGCCACTCATGGCCCCAGGAGGAAATTTCAATGCCGGTGAGCACCAGCTCCTGGTAGCCCTCGGCCTCCAGCCGGGCGGCCTGGGCCTTGGCGTCGGCCAGGGACAGGGAGCGGATGGGTCCCCGGGCGTAGGGGATGATGCAGTAGGTGCAGAAGTTGACGCAGCCGTCCTCCACCTTCAGCATGGCACGGGTGCGGCCCTCCAGCCCGCCGGGGGGCAGGATTTCAAAGGTGCGGCGCTTCAGGGCGTTGTCCAGGGCGGTGAC
>URTG01000100.1 GCA_900550705.1 uncultured Eubacteriales bacterium
GCCTGAGCCGTCCGGCGTTTACACCGGGCGGCTGTTGGTATTACCGGGGGTCCTTCCCCTCGCGGAACAGCTGGATCATGGTGTGCGTCAGGGAGGCGGGATTGGGGTCCACGGGGATCTCCTCCCGGGTGAGCCAGACGCCCTCGTCCAGCTCGTTGTGGTCCAGGGTGATGGTCTCGTCCTCGCAGTCCAGGTCGGCCCAGAAGCCAACCATCAGATTCCCGGCGAAGCCCCAGGGCTGGCTGGCGTGGTAGCGGATGTTCTGAATGGGCAGCCCCACCTCCTCCATGACCTCCCGGCGGACGGTGTCCTCCAGGGTCTCGCCGATTTCGGTGAAGCCGGCCACCAGGGCGTAGCGGGTGGCGTTGGGGCGGTTGGCATAGTGGGTCAGCAGCAGCTTGTCCCGGTGCCGCACCGCCGCCAGCACCGCCGGGTTGATCCGGGGGTAGACCACCTGGTCACACTGGGGGCAGCGCATGGCCCGCTCCACCTTGTCCCGGGCCATGGCCGCACCGCAGCGGCCGCAGAAGCGGTTCAAACGATACCAGGCGGACAGGTGCATCGCCGTGGCCCCCGCCAGGGCCAGATAGGTGGGCTTCATGTTCCGGAACACCATGCCGACGTGCTCCGCCAGCGCGTGCTTCACGGCGTCGGAGACGTTCCACAGCAGGAAGAACGCCGTCTGGTCGATCTCAAACAGGTAAACCAGGTCGGTCTCCGCCGCGCCCAGGGCCTTGATCTCCTCCGCCGTGGGAAATACGCCCGCCTGGGTCAGATAGGTCTTTCCGCCTGCAAACACCGTCACCCGGTCATCGGGGCGGCTTTCGCGCTCATGGAATTCGTTGTGGAAAGTATGGGGAGCAATGTCTTGAATCATGGTTTTGCCTCTCTATGTCACGCCCGGGGGCGCTTTTTGTTTTGTCTGGCCTATTGTAGCATAGAGGGGGAGATTTGGGAAGGGGGGAGGGTGTTCCTTCATCAGATCTCATACTCCACCAGGTTCAGAATCCGGGAGAGGAATTTCTTCGTGCGGTACTCCTGGGGGCGACAGAGGAGCTCGTCGGGCGGCCCCTCCTCCACCAGAACGCCGCCGTCCATGAAGACCACATGGTCGGCGACCTCCCGGGCGAAGTCGATCTCGTGGGTGACCACGATCATGGTGCTGCTGGAATCCCGGGCCACCTGCTTCATGGTCTCCAGCACCTCGCCCACCAGCTCCGGGTCCAGGGCGGAGGTGGGCTCGTCGAACAGGATCACCGAGGGCTGGACGGCCAGGGCCCGGGCGATGGCCACCCGCTGCTGCTGGCCGCCGGAGATCTGATAGGGATAGGAATCCCGCTTTTCCGCCATGCCCACCTTGCTCAGGTAGCAGAGGGCCCGGTCCTCCGCCTCCTGCCGGGGCAGGTGGTGGACAGTGCGGAGGCTCTCGGTGACATTTTGCAGTACCGTCTTGTTGCGGAACAGGTTGTAGTGCTGAAAGACCATGGCCGTTTTCGACCGCAGCGCCTGGATCTGGCGGCGGTCCGCCCGGTGGGCGTCCAGCGTCAGGTCGTCCAGGCAGATGGTGCCGCCGTCGGCCCGCTCTAAAAAGTTGGTGCAGCGCAGCAGCGTGGTCTTGCCCGAGCCGCTGGGGCCCAGGATCACGGTGACGGAGCCGGTCTGCACCGTGCAGCTCACGCCCTTGAGCACCTGGTTGTCCCCAAAGGCCTTTTGAATGTTGTTGTATTCTACCATCGTCTTATCCTTTCACAAATACCATGGTGCGCTTGGCCGCCGCTGCTACCATCCGCTCCACGCAGAAGCAGATGGCCCAGTAGATCAGGGCCGCGGCGCAGTAGACCTCCAGATAGCGATAGGTCTCCGCCCCCTCCAGCTTGGCCCCGGCCATCAGCTCCTCCACCGAAATGCAAAAGAGGATGGAGGTACTTTTGATCAGGTTGAGAAACTGGTTGCTCAGCGGCGGCAGAGCGAAGCAGGCCGCCTGGGGCAGCACGATCCGGCGGAAGCCGGTCAGCCAGTTCATGCCCATAGCCAGGGCGGCCTCCATCTGCCCCTTGTCCACCGAGAGCATGGCCCCCCGCAGCACCTGAGAGATGTAGGCGCCGAAGTTGATGGACAGGGCCAGAATGGCCAGCGTCTCCGGCGGTACGGGGAGGGTGATATCCATCCGCCCGGTCTGGCGCAGATAGAGCAGGAGGAGGGGGATGCCGAAATAGACCAGATAGATCTGGATCATCAGGGGGCAGGCCCGGGCCAGCAGAACATAGACCCGGGTGATGGGGTCCAGCACCGGGATCTTCCGCAGCTGGATCACCGCCACCGGCAGGGCGATGGCCACCGCCCAGAGCAGAGACAGGGCGGAGATCCGCAGGGTGGTGGGCAGATAGGTGACCAGCACCTGAAAGACGTGCAGCAGATATTCCGTGTCAGAAAGCAGGCTCATGGCGTGACCTCCCCGAGGAATGTCAGGTCCCGGACCTGTGGGGAACTTGGCTTGTTACTGACCATATTTTCTCACCCGGACCCTTTCCTCCAAGATGTGGAACAGCAGATGGACCAGCAGGCACAGCCCGATGTACAGGATGCCCGCGGCCAGATAGACCTCTAAATTGCGCTGGGCCCCGCCGCCGATGAGCTTGGCCCGGGTCATAATATCCACCAGGCCGATGTTGAACAGCAGCGAGGTGTTTTTCAGCGTGCCGATGACCTGGCCGGACAGATCGGGCAGGGCGGCGGCAAAGGCCTGGGGGAACAGGATGCGGGAGTAGGCCTGTCCCGTGCCCATGCCCACGGCATAGGCCGCCTCCAGCTGGTCGGTGCCGATGGCCAGCAGCGCCCCCCGCAGCGTCTCGGCGGCGTAGCCGCCCAGGTGGAGGGAGCAGGCCGCCAGGGCGTACAGCACCAGGGGTACGTCTTTGGTCTGCACCCCGAACAGCCGGAACAGGGCGGGCAGCAGGAAGAAGCAGAGGAAAATCTGCACCACCGCCGGAGTGCCCCGGATGAAGGAGATGTAGACCCGCCCCAGCTGGGACAGCACCGGGACCCGGCGCACGTTGACAAAGGTGACCAGCGTGCCCAGCAGCAGCCCCAGCACACAGGAGACCGACGCCACGAACAGCGTCATGGGCAGCTCATGGGCCAGCTTGGGAAAGGCCCCCAGGAAAAAAGAGACGTCAAATAATTTGGTCACGGTGGTCCTCCTTGCCCGTCAGCCGGCGGCCGCGGTCCCGGCGGCCAGGACATCCTCCCCCAGAAATTGCTGCGACAGGGCGGACACGGTGCCGTCGTCGATCATGGCCTGCAGCGTGGTGTCGATCTCCTGGACCAGGGCGGCGGCCTGGTCGTCCTGGCGCAGGATGAAGTAGACGGGAACGGAGGCGATGGGGTCGCCCACCACCTTCAGGTCGTAGTCGCTGTTCTCCACCGTGGGCTTGTAGTCGGCGGTGGCGTCGGCCTGGCCGGTGGCCACCTGGCTGAAGGTCTCGGCGCTGCCGCCGTCAAAGTTTACGACGTTGATCGGGGGATCGGCGGTCTCGTTAAACTGGCGCACGGCGCGGGCGGACTCAGACGTGGGGGTGAGGGCCATGGTCTTGCCCTTCAGGTCGTCCAGAGAGGTCACCCCGTTCTCCTCCCCCCGGACGATCAGGCGGGAGACGGCGTAGCCATAGGGGAGGGTGTTGAACAGATATTTGCTGTCCCGCTCCTCGTTGTGGACCAGCTGGTTGGCGATCAGATCGATCTGCCCGGCCTCCAGGGCCACAAAGCAGGAGGAGAGGTCCATGGTCTGGAACTCGAAGGCCACATCGGGCAAACGGCGGTCGATCTCCCGCAGGATCTCGATGTCATAGCCGGTGAGGTTGTTGTTCTCGTCCACATAGGAGTAGGCGGCCACGGTGCCCCGGGTGCCCACGGTGAAGGTCTGGACGGTGCCGCCGGAGGCGGCAGTGCCAGAGGCGGAGGTGGAGGCCGCCCCGCCGCCGCAGGCGGTCAGGGAGAGGGCGGCGGCCAGGGACAGCAGGGCGGCAATGCCGCGGCGATAAGAATATTTCATGGGGAATTACCTCGTTTCTATGGTTTCAATCGAGTGCGGCCACGGCCTGGTCCAGCCGCTCCAACGCCTGGGCCAGCTGGGCCCGGGGGAGGGCCAGGTTCAGCCGGACGAAGCCGGAGCCCTGCTTGCCGAAGATGTGGCCCTGGTTGGCCCAAATGCCGGCCTTGTGCAGGAAAAACTGCTCCAGCGCCTGGTCGTCCAGCCTCAGCCTCCGGCAGTCCAGCCACAGGAAATAGGTGCCCTGGGACTGATAGGCCCGCAGCGCGGGGATGTGGGCGGAAATGTACTCCACGGCGAACCGTCGGTTCTCCGCCAGATAGTCCCGCAGGGCGTCCAGCCAGGGGGCACCGCGGCGGAAGGCGGCGTTCCCGGCGGTCAGGGCGAACAGGTTGGGGCCGGGCAGGCCCACCTCGTCGAGGGCGGCCTGCATCCGCCGCCGCAGGTCGGCGTTGGGCACAATGATGTTGGACAAGTGCAGCCCGGCCAGGTTAAACGTTTTGCTGGCGGCGGTGCAGACCACGGCGTTCTGGGCGAAGGGCTCCCCCAGAGAGGCGAAGGGGGTGTGCCGGACACCGGGCAGGGTCAGGTCCTCGTGAATCTCGTCCGAGACCACCAGCACGCCGTATTCCCGGCAGAGGGTGCCGAAGTGCCGCAGCTCCTCCGGTGTGTAGACCTTGCCCACTGGGTTGTGGGGATTGCACAGAAGGAACAGCTTGGGGCGGTAGTCCCGCAGCTTGGCCTCGAAGTCTGCCCAGTCCACGTCGTAGTGGTCGCCCCGGTCCAGGAGGGGATTCTCCAGCACCCGCCGCTGGGTCTGGCGGAGCAGGCGGAAGAAGGGGTGGTAGACCGGCGGCTGCACCAGCACATAGTCGTTCCGGTGGGTGAGGGCCCGCACGGCGGTCTGGATGCCGAAGATCACGCTGGGGGTGTGGAGAAACCACTCCTCCTTCACCTCCCAGCCGTGGCGCTCCCGCTGCCAGGCGATGACGGCGTCGTGATACTCCCGGTCCACCGCCGTGTAGCCGTAGATGCCCAGCTGGGCCCGCTGAAGCACCGCGTCCTTCACGGCCTGGGGGGTTTCAAAGTCCATGTCGGCGATCCACATGGGCTGGACGTCCGCCTCGCCGGTCTCTTTCTCCCGGTAGTCCCACTTTTTGGACCAGACGCCCCGGACGGCGGGGGGCGCATCGAACAAGTTCTGAAAATCGGTCATGGCTTATTCCTCCAATTTGCTCTTGGGCAGGTCGGGCCCCAGCAGGCGCTTGTAGAACGATCCGGTAAGATACAGCCCGGCGGCGGGGTTGTGGCCCAGCACCCGGTCCTTGACGATGAGATAGGTGACGGGAGCCTTGGAGTGGCGGATGAACAGGGTGTCGTGCCCCACGCACAGGCCGATGATGATGTTGAAGTCCGTGCCCGCCTTGTTCAGCAGCTCGGCCTGGAGAATGGGGTTGCAGAAGGCCTCGTGGCAGCCGGGGTTGTGCTTGACCTCCTCGGGTACGCCGATGAGGGACTTGTCCTGAGACCCGACCTTGCAGGCCACGCCGTAGACCTCCACACCCTTGGCCTTGGCGATCTTGGCAAACAGATTGGCCTCGTGGAGCATTCCCACACAGGTGGCCAGGCCCACTTTTTTGAAGCCCATACGTTTGATAAACAGCAGGATCTCCTCAATGCGGGTGGCCCGGCCGTAATACTCGCCCTCAATGCAGGCGGCGGTGATCGCGATTTTCCGGTCGATCCGGCTGTGAATGTATTTCTCGGTGCAGCGGGCCACCAGCTCCTGGTCCGCGTGGGTGGTCAGGCACTCTTTGGGGTAGACGCCGTCCTGCCGGTTGCAGTTGCCGATGGGGCAGTTGGCGCAGGTAAAGCTCTGATGTTCACTCATGGTGTTACTCTCCTAACTTGGCAGCATTTTCCTGTTTTTGGATAGAAAAAGGGAGCGCCGTTCCGAACAGACGCTCCCGAATGGTTCCGCTTCAACAGGGCAAGACCGCGTTATCCCCGCAGCGCCATTCGCCCGCGGGCACAACAAAGAGGCCCATGTCTGGAACACGTCCGGGACAGGGACATTCGACAGCAGCAATCGTTCTGACGGGGGGCGAGGTAGGTGTGTTCCATGGTGTTCTCCTTCCTGCGGCTCTGCCGCACTCTGATAAATGGAATAAACATACTATGTTAGTTGGTTTAACTGACGCACTTATCATAACACAGAGCGGGGGGCGTGTCAATCATAAAATAATAGAAAGGCAAAAAATTGGCCGGAGAAAAGGGAAAACCCCGAAAACCATTCAGGTACCAGACTGTCGAAAAAGTCCTTCCGGCCAAAGGATTCGGAAGGAGGGATAGTTGGAAAGGGGACCATCAGGGTCCC
>URTG01000101.1 GCA_900550705.1 uncultured Eubacteriales bacterium
CGGGAGAGACATCCCGGGGCGGGTTTTTATGGCAGGTGGGTGGGAGCAAGAACAATGACCGACTATTTTGATCTGCACATGCCCCGGGACCAGCTGCTGAGCCTGTCCAGCCTGGGGCTGGCCCACCTGGGGGACAGCGTGTTTGAGATCATGGTCCGGGCCTGGCTGTGTCTCGGGGGCAAGAGCCGGGTCAAGGACCTGCACCGGGCCACCGTCCGCTATGTGGCCGCACCGGCCCAGGCCGCCCGCTTCGCCCGCATCGCCCCCCTGCTGGACGAGGAGGAGAACGCCGTCTTCCGCCGGGGCCGCAACACCGCCCCCCACTCGGTGCCCAAGGCAGCCAGCCGGGGGGAGTATCAGACGGCCACCGGCCTGGAGGCCCTGTTCGGCTGGCTCTATCTTCAGGGTCGGACCGACCGGCTGAACCAGCTCTTTGCCGCCATGATGGAGGGCGAGGACCCCGCCGCTCCCCTGCCGAAAAACCGATGAGGTGATTGTATGCCATTAGATGCCCTGTGTCTGTCCGGCCTGGTGCGGGAGCTGCGCTCCGCCCTGACCGGCGCGAAAATCGACAAAATCTATCAGCCCGGGCGGGACGAGGTGATCTTCGCCGTCCGGACTGCCGGCGGCAATCAGCGGCTGCTGCTCTCCGCCAGCCCCAACCACCCCCGGCCCCAGCTGACCCAGCTCCCCCGGGAGAATCCCGACAAGCCCCCTATGTTCTGTATGCTGCTGCGGAAGCACCTGTCCGGCGGCCGTATTTTAGAGGTAACGCAGCCCCACCTGGAGCGGGTGGTGGAGCTCCGCATCGAGGCCCTGGATGAGCTGGGCGACCGGGCGGAGCGCCGCCTGATCCTGGAGGCCATGGGCCGCCGGGCCAACCTGGTGCTGGTGGACCAGGAGGGGCGCATCGTGGACTGTATGCGCCGGGTGGATGCCGATATGTCCGCCAAGCGGCAGCTGCTGCCCGGGATGTTCTACCGTCTCCCCGTGGCCCAGGAGAAGCAGGACCCCACCGCCCTGGACCGTCCGCAGCTGGAGGACCTTCTGGCCGCCGCGCCGGAGGAGGCCCAGGCGGACAAGTGGCTGCTGGACACCTTCAACGGCCTGTCCCCCCTGGTGTGCCGGGAGCTGGCCCAGCAGGCCGGCGGCGCGGCGGATGTCCGTCTCCACCAGCTGGGGCCTGACGGCCGCGCCCGTCTTCTGGACCGTCTGGAGGCGCTGCTGGCCCGGGTCCGGGCCGGAGACTACCAGCCGGTCATGCTCACCATTGATGGCAAGCCAAAGGACTTTACCTTCTTTCCCATCACACAGTACGGAGCCGCAGCGGAGCAGACCGACTTTGCCACCTTCTCCCAGCTGCTGGACCGCTTCTATGAGCAGCGGGAGCGGCTGGAGCAGACCCGCCAGAAGGGCCAGGACCTGATCCGCGCCGTGACCAACGCCCGGGACCGCACCGCCCGGAAGATCGGCAACCAGGAGAAGGAGGTGGCCGCCACCAAGGACCGGGACCGCCTGCGTCAGCTGGGGGACATTCTCACCTCCAGCCTCCACCTGGTCACCAAGGGAATGCCCAGTCTCCGCACCGTGGACTACTACGACCCGGAGGGCCGGGAGATCGACATCCCCCTGGACCCCCTCCTCACCCCCCAGCAGAACGCCGCCCGGTACTATCGGGAGTATAACAAGGCCAAGACCGCCGAAACCATGCTGTCCATCCAGCTGGAGAAAAACCGGCGGGAGCTGGACTATCTGAACAGCGTACTGGAGAACATCTCCCTGGCCGAGGGCGAGAAGGACCTTCAGGACATCCGCCAGGAACTCAGCGACACGGGCTACCTCCGCCGTCCGCAGAAGGGCAAGGAGCGCGCCCGCCGCATCGTCTCCAAGCCCATGGAGTTCCGCTCCTCCGCCGGACTGCGTATTTCTGTGGGCAAAAACAACACCCAGAACGACCAGCTCACCTGCAAGCTGGCCTTTAAGAGCGACATCTGGTTCCACACCCAGAAGATCCACGGCTCCCACGTCATTCTGTGGACCGAGGGCAACCCCCCCGACCGGCAAAGCCTGTGCGAGGCCGCAGCCCTGGCCGCCTGGTTCTCCCAGGGCCGGGAGAGCGGCAAGGTCCCCGTGGACTACACCCCGGTGAAGTATGTGAAAAAGCCCGCCGGTGCCAGGCCGGGCATGGTGGTGTACACCACCTATCAGACCATGTGGGCCGTGCCGGACGAGGCGCTGGCCAAGCGGCTGCGGGTAAAATAAATTAGGATACAGAAAAATGGCTGTTTTTCACAGTCATTTTTCTTTTGTATCCTGAAAATTTTCCAGTCTTTCTCTGTCGATTGCCTAAAATTTCCTCAGAATGGTGGCAGTCTCCGGCAGCTGTCGCGGTAACTGTCCCCTTTCTGGCCCATTTCCCTTTCCCTATAATTGTGCCCAGGAGATGAGAAATGGGGAGGTGACCACAGTATATGGACTTAAAGGTTGCAGCCCGCCAGTGTACGGACGAGACGGGCTGCACACACCGCTTTCATTCTTTCCTGACCATCGACCAGGAGGAAACCGGATGTTTTTTCTGTGAGAACTACGGCGTCCGGATCGCCGATGATGCCGGCGGCCAGACCTCCATCCCCCGCATCACCACCAGCGCCTCCCGCATTGACGAGCTGCTGACCCTGCTGGTGGAACACCTTGTCGGCCCCGCCGGACTGCGGGACGTGGTGGAGGACTGGCTCTGAACTGTGAGGAGCCCTCCTCCTACGGCGGTGGCGGCCGCCCGAAGGAACAAAAGCCCCGACCGACGCGCGGTTTCGCGCAGCCGGTCGGGGCGATTTTTTTGACAGTCTGTATTTCTCTTGCCTTACTTTTTCTTCTGCTCCAGCTTGCCCAGTCCCCAGACGAACAGGGCAATCAGACCCAGGACCACGAAAATACCCAACATTCCCTGGACGGTCATTTCCAGGGCAGCTACGATGGCGTTGTTCATTGTAATGTCTCCTCTCAGTGCAGATTCGCGAAATATTGCAGCAGCACACCCCCGGCCACCACAGAGGCGATCTGGCCGGACACATTGGCCGCCACGGCGTGCATCAGCAGGTGGTTCTGGGGGTCGGCCTCCTGGCCCATTTTCTCAATCACCCGGGAGGACATGGGGAAGGCAGAGATTCCCGCCGCCCCCACCATGGGGTTCATTTTGTTCTTGGGGGTGAACAGATTCAGCACCTTGACAAACAGCACGCCCACCATGGAGTCCAGCACAAAGGCCACCAGGCCCAGGCCCAGGATCATCACCGTCTCCGGCCGGACGAACTGTTCCGCCTTCATGGAGAAGGAGATGGTCAGCCCCAGTAGCAGGGTGATCAGATTGGCCAGGTCGTTCTGGGCTGTCTTAGACAGGGACTCCAGCACACCGCACTCCCGCACCAGGTTGCCAAACATCAAGAAGCCCACCAGCGCCACCGACGACGGGGCCACCAGCCCCGCGATTGCCGACACCACAATGGGGAACAGAATCCGCATCCGCCGGGTGACCCCCTGGGGCCGGTAGGGCATCCGGATGGCCCGCTCCTTCTGGGTGGTCACCAGCTTAATGGCAAAGGGCTGAATGATGGGCACCAGAGCCATATAGGAATAGGCCGCCACGGCGATGGCCCCCACATACTTGGACCCCAGGGTCTTGGACACCAGGATGGATGTAGGTCCGTCCGCCGCGCCGATGATGCCGATGGAGGCCGCGTCCTTCAGATCAAAGCCCAGCGCGGCAGCCAGGATCACTGTGAGGAAGATGCCCGCCTGGGCCGCCGCGCCGCACAGAAACAGCTTGGGGTTGGCCAGCAGGGGGCCAAAGTCGATCATTGCTCCGATGCCGATGAACAGCAGAATGGGCATGGCCTCGCTGGCGTCGATGCCCGTTTCAAACAGCCATTGGATGATCCCGTGGGTCTCCCCCACTCCCTCTGAAAACTGGTTGATGACCCCGGACAGAGGGAGATTGACCAGAATCGCCCCAAAGCCCATGGGCATGAGCAGGGCAGGCTCAAAGTCCTTCTCCAGCGCCAGCCAGATGAGCAGTCCGCCCACCACATACATCACCGCCTGCTGCCAGGTGATCGCCAGCAGACCTTGCCACAAAAATTCCATGTGTTCCGTCTTCCTTTCTTTCTTCCAGTGTGTCCCTGTTTTTGGGGAAGTATCCAGCAAAAAAGACCAGCGTTCCCACTCCGTCCAAACGGAATGGAAACGCTGGTCTGGTCATTTCAGGTAAAGCCAGGTCGGAGCAAATGCCCCGCCACGTATGTTGACCTCACCGCGCACAGGTGCGCTGACTACTCCCCAAAGTTTGAAGCAACTTTACCACACCCGGCGTGGCTTGTCAAGGGGTTTTTTCCCCTTATCCGCCCAACCGGGCCGCCGGATCGCTCCTGTGTGCAGGACCGCGCCTGTCAATAGGCCGCCACAATGCCGCCGTCGTTGGCGTATACGGTGGTGACGCCGCCGGCCTCGTTGATGAGAACGTCAGAGAACTTGCAGCGCTCCTCCACCATTTTCTTCACCTGGAAGGCCCGCTCCAGACAGTTGCAGTGGGAGATGGCCAGCACCTTCCCCGCGTGGGCGGGGTCGTTCGCCATGCGGTCCACCATCTTGGTCAGAGCCTGCTTCATGGTCAGGGCCTGGCCCAGCTTGCAGATCTCCCCCTCGGGGGTGGCGCCCATGAGCAGCTTGATTTTCAGCGCGCCGGTAATGACGGACTGCAGCTTGGTCAGCCGACCGTTCTTCCGCAGGTTCTCCAGCGTCTCCAGGACAAACATGGTCTGCACCTCATAGACGTACTGCTCCACCTCCCGGACCACGTGCTTGAAGGGCATTCCGCCGGAGGCCAGCTCATAGATCCTCCTGGCAATCAGCACCTCCCCCGCCGAGGCGGAGCAGGAGTTGAACACATGGACATTGACCTCCGGCTGGTCCTCCTCCATGAGGATACGAGCCTGCTCGGCACAGTTATAGGACCCGCTGAGCAGGGCGGACAGGGTCACGACATACACGTCGTCCGCCTGGCAGCGATAGGCGTCCAGATAGCTCTGGGGCGAGGGGCAGGCGGTCTTGGGCGCGTCCTCGCTCTGCTTCATGGACCACAGCAGGTCCGCCTGGTCAAAGGTGTGGTCGTCCACAAAGGAGCTGCCGTTGGACCGGATGGTCAGGGGCGCCTTGACCATGTTCATGGCCCGCAGGGCCTGCTCGTTCAGGTCACAGCAGCTGTCAACAACGATTCGAAAACTCATGGGACTCATCTCCGAATATAATTTTCAATATTATTTCTTGTGGAACAGTATATCATACTTGTCCCTGTTTGTAAAGGACCGCCGTTAAAACAGGTCGGGCCGCTGGGCCTTCAGCTCCTCCAGCAGCTTTTTGTCCGACTTTTCGCTTAGATCCAGGGCGGCGAACAGGTCGGGCCGCCGCTCCCGGGTGCGGAGGAGAGACTGCTTCCGCCGCCACAGCTCCACCTTGGCGTGGTTGCCGGACAGGAGGATGGGGGGCACCACCCGGCCGTGCCACTCCTCCGGGCGGGAGTACTGGGGGGCCTCCAGGGTCCCGGCCCAGTGGCTCTCATTTTCGTAGCACGAGGGGTCAGACAGCACCCCCGGCACCAGCCGGCACACCGCATCGGCCACGGCCATGGCGGGAATCTCTCCCCCGGTCATCACAAAGTCGCCGATGGAAATTTCCTCATCCACGCACTCGTCGATAAAGCGCTGGTCAATGCCCTCGTAGTGGCCGCAGACTAAGATCAGGCGGTCGTAGTCCGCCTTCAGCCGCCGGGCATCCGCCTGGCGGAAGGTGGTCCCCGCCGGGGACATATAGATGGTGTGCACCCGCTCCCCCGCCTCGTCGCAGATGTGCTTCCAGCACTGATACAGGGGGTCGGCCTGCATCACCGCGCCCCGGCCGCCGCCATAGGGGTAGTTGTCCACCTGCTTCTGCTTGTTCAATGTGTAGTCCCGGATCTGGTGGCACTCGATGCGGATATAGCCCCGCTCCTGCCCCCGGCCCAGAACGGATTCACACAGCATATCCCCCACCACGTCGGGGAACAGGGTCATAATGTCAATACGATACATGGTTTCCGATTTCCTCTCTATGGTTCACCGCAGAGAAGCCCTCGGCTCCCCGCCCCCTTATTATACGGAATTTCGCCCCAGGTTTCAACGGCTGAACCGGGTTTTCCAAAATTTTTTAAATTTCTGCCTCCCTTGTTTGCCAAGGCGCCTGGATTGGGCAGCATTCACGGGGTGTGGCTGTAAATAGCCAAGCTTGTCGAA
>URTG01000102.1 GCA_900550705.1 uncultured Eubacteriales bacterium
AACGGATGATACTATCAAGAGAGGGTTCTGCTTGATAAGGCCGGATTAGAACAGGCCGGTGATCTTGCCGTTGGCGTCGATGTCGATGCGCTCGGAAGCGGGGACCTTGGGCAGGCCGGGCATGGTCATGATGTTGCCGGTCTTAGCAACCAGGAAGCCGGCGCCGGCGTTGACCTTGATCTCGCGGACGGTGATCTTGAAGCCGCGGGGAGCGCCCAGCTTGGTCTGGTCGTCAGAGAAGGAGAACTGAGTCTTAGCCATGCAGATGGGCAGCTTGTCGAAGCCCAGCTCAGCCAGCTGCTTGGCCTGCTTCTTGGCGTCGCCGGCCAGAACCACGCCGTCAGCACGGTAGACCTTGGTGGCGATCTTGTTCAGCTTCTCCTCGATGGAGTCCTCCAGGTCATAGACGAACTGGAAGTGGTCGTTGGTGGTGTCCTCCGCCAGACGGATGACCTCCTCGGCCAGAGCCTTGCCGCCCTCGCCGCCCTTGGCCCAGACCTCGGACAGACGGACGTTGACGCCCTGCTCCTTGCACTTCGCCTCGACCAGGTCCAGCTCGGCCTTGGTGTCGGTGGGGAAGGCGTTGATGGCGACCACGCAGGGCAGACCATACACGTTCTTCACGTTGTCAACGTGCTGCAGCAGGTTGGGCAGGCCCTTCTCCAGAGCCTCCAGGTTCTCGCCGTTCAGCTCGGTCTTGGGCACACCGCCGTGATACTTCAGAGCGCGGACGGTAGCGACGATGACAACGGCGTCGGGATGGAAGCCGCCGGCACGGCACTTGATGTCCAGGAACTTCTCAGCGCCCAGGTCGGCAGCGAAGCCAGCCTCGGTGACGGTGTAATCGGCCAGCTTCATAGCGGTCTCGGTGGCCTGGATGGAGTTACAGCCGTGGGCAATGTTGGCGAAGGGGCCGCCGTGGATGAAAGCGGGGGTGTGCTCCAGAGTCTGGACCATGTTGGGCTTGATGGCGTCCTTCAGGACGGCAGCCATAGCACCCTCGGCCTTCAGGTCGTGAGCGGTGATGGGCTGGCCGGAACGGCTGTAAGCCACGACCATCTTGGCCAGACGGGCCTTCATGTCGGCCAGGTCGGTGGCCAGGCACAGAACGGCCATGATCTCGGAAGCCACGACGATGTCGAAGCCGTCCTCACGGGGCACGCCGGAGGCCTTGCCGCCCAGGCCGCACACGATGTGACGCAGCTGACGGTCGTTCATGTCAACAACGCGCTTCCAGGGGATGTTGCGGACGTCGATGTCCAGAGCGTTGCCCTGCTGGATGTGGTTGTCGATCAGAGCGGACATCAGGTTGTTGGCGATGCCGATGGCGTTGAAGTCGCCGGTGAAGTGCAGGTTGATGTCCTCCATGGGGACGACCTGAGCGTAGCCGCCGCCGGCAGCGCCGCCCTTAACACCGAACACGGGACCCAGGGAGGGCTCGCGCAGGCAGACGATGGTCTTCTTGCCCAGCTGGTTCAGAGCGTCGGCCAGACCCACGGAGGTGGTGGTCTTACCCTCGCCGGCGGGGGTGGGGCTGATAGCAGTCACCAGCACCAGCTTGGACTTGCGGGGCAGGTCCTTCAGAGCGTGGATGTCGACCTTGGCCTTGTAGTGACCATAGTTCTCCAGCTGCTCGGGCTTGATGCCCACCTTGGCGGCGACTTCCTCAATGGGAAGCATCTTGGACGCCTGTGCGATTTCAATGTCGGTCATTTGAAACAGCCTCCTTTAATAATATGTACTTTCGTTGTTGGCACGGTTGTCAGGGATATGTTTCCTAACGATAGTGCTATTGTACCGCAAAAAAGGATTTTCGTCCAGCTTTTTTGTTACTTTTTTTTTCGTCGCTGGCACTTTCCATTAAGCAGAAGGCTTTTTTCTCTTAATGAAAAAATTCCCAGCTTGTCGAAAAAGTGGCTTCGCCGCTTTTTTGACAGCCTGAAATTCCCTCCCGTCTGTGGGCGGCGGGCCACCGGGGAAGAACGAGGAAAATCGCCGGAAGCAGGCACGTTGTGTAAAGGGAGGACCGCCCCTATGCCAGCCCCCGATCCAGGCGGATGTGGTCGGCAATGACGGCGATAAACTCTGAGTTGGTGGGCCGCTCGTCCTCCGCCAGGTGACTGAAGTAGCGGCGCAGGATGTCGTGCCGGCCCCGGGTCCAGATAATCTCCACCGCGTGGCGGATGGCCCGCTCCACGCGGGTGGGGGTGGTCCGGGCGCGGCGGGCGATGTCCGGATAGATCACCTTGGTCACGCCGCTGAGGACCTCGATGTCCTGCACGGCCATCAGGATGGCCTCCCGGACGTATTGATACCCCCGGACGTGGACCGGGAGGCTGAGCTCCCGGAGAATGGCGCTGATCTGCACGGTGAGGACCCGCTGATACTCCAGCTGCTCCTGGGTGCGCTCGATGAGCTGGCGGGTGCGGCTGCACACCACGGCACAGTCCACCGGACGGAGCATAAAGTAGTCGGCCCCGCTGGCGGCGGCAATGTCTGCCATCACGTCGCCGGTGCAGGTGGAGACCACAATGGTGCGGGGCGGGTCCGGGTATTCGCGCAGCTGCTCCAACGCCGCGATCCCGTCCAGATCGGCCAGGACCAGATCCAGCAGCACCGCGTCCGGCTTCAGCTGCTGGGTCAGGCGGACCAGCTCCGCGCCGCTGTCGGTCTGGGCCAACAGCTCAAAATCATCCTGCTGTGCAAACAGGTCGGCCAGATCCTGGAGCTTGGCGGAGTCGGCGTCGGCAATAAGAATTCGTTTCAGGTGGTCCATAATGTACAGGCTCCTCTCTGTCCCCATGGTGCCGCAGGCAAGCTGGGGGTGTCTGTGTGGAGTGCGATGATGCAGAAGGTGGGACAATACAGGATACAAAATAAGTATATTTTTTAATTGGATTAAATAAAATATACCATATATATCCGGCGATTGCAACTAAGAACTGCTGATTTTCTTAAAAACTGTTCGACAGAATACGACAGGAACCGGCACCCGTCGCTCCCTTCCGGCAAAAGCCGTCCTGCGGCGCCAGAAAACAACGGGGGGAAGGAGGCGGGGGCGGCAGACCCGCTGCAAAACAGGGCGGGAGCGCCGGGATCGTCCTGCGGTCCAAAATTTCCCCTTTTCTTCTCCGTGGGATTCTAGTATAATAAAAGGGAATGACCGGACCGGACCGATACCGGAGCGTCCGTCTGCAACGAGAATGATACCCGCCGGCCCCCGGCGGAGGAATGGAGCGATACCATGGCAAGCAATCGAATCGGCCGCATCAACGAGGAAATTCAGCGGGAGCTGGCCGCGCTGATCCCCAACGTGAAGGACCCCCGGGTGACGGGGATGATCTCCGTCACGGCGGTGGACACCACCCCGGACCTGCGCTACGCCAAGGTCTACGTCAGTCTGCTGGACAAGAGCGACTGCACCCAGGTGCTGAAGGGGCTGAAGTCCGCCTCCGGCTGGCTGCGGCGGGAGCTGGGGCACGCCCTGTCTCTGCGCTACACCCCGGAGCTCACCTTTGTGGAGGACGACTCCATCGACCAGGGTGCCCACATCCTGTCCCTGCTGCGGGACCCCAGCGTGGTCAAGCCCGCCAACCCCGCCAACGAGCATATCCATCTGGATGAGGAGTGAGGGCCGATGAATATTCAGGAGACCGTCGGCTTTCTGCTGGCCCATGACGACTATCTGATTCTCACCCACGTCCGTCCGGACGGGGACACGGTGGGCTGCGCCGCCGCCCTGTGCCGGGGGCTGCGCCAGGCGGGCAAGCAAGCCTTTGTCCTGTCCAACCCGGAGGCCACCTCTCTGTTCACCCCCTATTGGGAGGGGCTGCTGGCGGAGGAGGGCTACCGGCCCGGCACCGTGGTGTCGGTAGACATCGCCGCCCGGGGGCTGTTTCCGGAGAACGCCAGGCCCTATCTGGAGCGGGTGGAGCTGGCCATCGACCACCACCCCTCCCAGGAGTTTTTCGCCAAGGAGACCTGTCTGGATGCCGGACGGGCGGCCTGCGGCGAGCTGCTGTATGAGATTTTGAAGGAGATGGGTCCGGTGACGGCGGAGATAGCCGCGCCCCTCTATGTGGCCGTGTCCACCGACTGCGGCTGCTTTGCCTACGGCAACACCACCGGAGACACCCATCGGGTGGCCGCCGCCCTCATCGACACCGGCATCCCTCTGGCCCAGCTGAACAAGCGGCACTTCCGCACCAAGAGCCTGGTGCGGATGCGGCTGGAGAGCGCCATCATCGAGGGGATGCACCTCTATGACGACGGGGCCATCGCCGTGGCCTCCATCCCCCTGGCCCTGCTGACCCGCCTGGGCGCAGTGGAGCGGGACGTGGAGGACATCGCCGCCCTGCTGGGCCAGCTGGAGGGGGTGGATACCTCGGTGACCATCCGGGAGCTGAAGCCGGGCAAGTGCAAGCTGTCTCTGCGGACCGACCCCGCCCAGCTGAACGCCACCCACGTCTGCGCCCAGCTGGGAGGAGGCGGCCACGCCGCCGCCTCCGGTGCCACGGTGGACGGCACGGTGGAGGAGGCGGAGAACGCCATCCTGGCCGCCATTCGCAGGGTCCAGGCGGGCCAGGTCTGACCGGGGTGTGCTATGGCAAACGGAATTTTAGTCATTGACAAGCCCGCCGGCTGGACGTCTATGGACGTGTGCGCCAAGCTGCGGGGCATCTTTCACGAAAAACGGGTGGGCCACGCCGGTACCCTGGACCCCATGGCCACCGGGGTGCTCCCCGTGTTCCTGGGCCGGGCCACCCGGGCGGTGACCTTCGCCAGCGAGGGGGAGAAGGAGTATGTGGCCGGTCTTCAGCTGGGCCTGGTCACCAACACCCAGGACACCTCCGGCGAGGTGCTGGAGCGGCACGGCGGTTCCGTCACCCCGGAGGCGCTGGAGGCGGTGCTGCCCCGGTTCCGGGGGGACATCCGGCAGGTCCCGCCCATGTACTCCGCCATTAAAATCAACGGCAAAAAGCTCTACGAGCTGGCCCGCAAGGGCCGGGAGGTGGAGCGCCAGCCCCGGGCCATCACCATCCACAGCCTGACGGTGGAGGACCACCCCCAGCCGGACCAATTTCTCCTCCGGGTGCGGTGCTCCAAGGGCACCTATGTCCGCACCCTGTGCCACGACATCGGCCAGGCCCTGGGCTGCGGCGGCTGCATGAGCAGCCTGCGGCGCACCGCGGCCGCCGGATTCACCCTGGACGACGCCGTGACCCTGGACCGGGTGCAGCAGGAGGGCGAGGCCCTGCTGGCCCCGCTGGACTCCCTGTTCCGCCAGCACCCGGCCTACCGCATCCGGCACCCCCGGGTGGACGCCCTGTGCCGCAACGGCAACCCCTTCACCGTCCGCCAGCCCCTGCCGGAGGGCCTCTACCGTGTCTATGGCCTGGAGGGCGAGTTTCTCTGCCTCAGCCGCCTGGAGGGCGGCGTAATGACCTCCCTTAAAAACTTTTTCGGAGCGTGAGTCCCTTGAATCGAACTGTTATCGCCCTGGGCTTTTTCGACGGCGTTCACCGGGGCCACGGAGCCCTGCTGGAAAAAACCGCCGCCCGGGCCCGGGAGCTGGAGGCCGTCCCCGCCGCCTTTACCTTCGACCGTCCGCCTAAGGAGGTGGTCACCGGCCGCCCGGTGGGCCTGATCAACACCCCTGACGACCGCCGGGATCTGATGCAGCGGCTTTACGGCATCCGCCAGGTGATCATCGCCCCCTTTGACCGGGCCATGATGACCATGCCCTGGCAGGAGTTTATCGATCGCCTGCTGGTGGGGACCTACGGGGCCGTCCACCTGGTGGCGGGCCACGACTATCACTTCGGCCACCGGAACCAGGGGGACCCGGACAAACTCCTGTCCCGCTGCCGGGAGCGGGGCATCGGCTGCGACATCATCCCCCAGGTGACCCGGGACGGCATCACCGTCAGCTCCACCTATATCCGCACCCTTATCGAAAGCGGACAGATGGAGCGGGCCGCCGATTTCCTGGGCCACCGCCACTGCCTGACCCGCACCGTCACCCACGGCTGCCGCTTTGGCCGCACCATCGGCATCCCCACGGTGAACCTGACCCCGCCGGACCATGTTCTGCTGCCGGAGCGGGGCGTGTATGTGACCCGGGTGTTCCTGCCGGACGGCACCAGCGTCCCCGGCGTCACCAACATCGGCACCCGGCCCACCGTCAGCGACGGCGACGCCGTGTCGGTGGAGACCTTCCTGCTGGATTTCGACGGCGACCTCTACGACAAAACCATCC
>URTG01000103.1 GCA_900550705.1 uncultured Eubacteriales bacterium
TCCGAATCCTTTGGCCGGAAGAACTTTTTCGACAAGCTGTGAAACTATTTTCGCCTCTATTCCGTCTCATTGGATGCAGGGGAAGCGGACGGCGGGGACGCTTGCCCGACACGCCGCAAAAAGGGCGGAGCGCCTCTTGCATTTCCCGGGGATTATGGTATTCTAGTACAGATCGAGGAGGGGATACCATGGACTACGATCAACTGCTGGATCTGGGCGCGGAGCTGGGCCGTTCCTTAATGGAAAGCGGCGCGGAGATCTATCGGGTGGAGGAGTCGGTCCACCGACTGCTGACGGCCTACGGCACGGACCCGCAGGTGTTTGCCATTCCCAGCTGTCTGATCGTCAGCGTGAAGGACCCGGAGGGGCGGGCACTGACCCGGATGTGCCGCATCCAGTCCCACGGGACGGACATCGAGCTGCTGGAGCGGTGCAACGACCTGTGCCGCCGCCTGTGCCGGACGCCTCTCCCGGTGGACCGGGCCAGGCAGGCGCTGGACGAGGCCACAAGAGATGTGCCGCAGTATTCCACAAAGGTTCTGCTGCTCGGCTTTGCCATAACCACGGCGTTTTTCACCCTGTTCTTCGGCGGCGGGTGGCTGGATTGGCTGGCCGCCGGGCTGTGCGGGCTGGCGGTGGGGCTGTGTATGCTCTGCGGGCAGAGATTCACGGGGACGAACCTGTTCTTCCGCACCGTCATCAGTGCGGCGGTGCTGTCCGGCGTGGCCCTGGTGCTGATGCGGCTGGGGATCGGGCGGAATCTGGAGAGCATTACCATCGGGACCTTGATGGTCCTGGTGCCCGGCATGGCTCTGACCAACGCCATGCGGGAGATTATGGCCAGCGATCTGATCTCCGGCCTGACCCGGACGGCAGAGGCCATTCTGGTGGCCACCGCCATTGCCCTGGGCACGGCGGTGTCTCTGCTGGGGGGAGGTGCCGTGGGCCAGAGCGGGGGCAGCACCCAGTCCTACTTTTTGCCCAGCCTCTGGGCCGCCCTGGCCTGTATCGGCTTTGCCCTGCAATTCAATGTGCGGGGCTGGCGGGGCCTGCTGCTGTGCGGCGTGGGGGCCGGGCTGAGCTGGCTGGCCTACCTGGCTGCCCTGCTGTGGGGATGGAACGACGTTGCTGCCGCCTTTTTTGCCGCGCTGTGCGTGGGCGTGTTCTCGGAGATCATGGCCCGGGTCCGCCGCTGTCCGGTGACCGGGTATCTTCAGGTCGCGCTGCTCCCCCTGGTGCCCGGTGCGGGCATTTATCATACCATGGGCTACTGTGTGCAGGGCAGCTCCCAGCTGTTTCTATACACCCTGCTGCACACCCTGGGCTTTGCCGCCGCCCTGTCTGTGGGGGCGATGCTGGCCACGTCGGTGCTGCGGGGACTGCTGCCCAAGCTGCACAGAGGCTGAATTTTTAAGGAGGATTTCCTGTTATTATGAAGCAATGGATCAATCGCCGCCGCCTGGCGGCTCTGGTGGCCCTGGCCCTGGTGCTGGCCGCCGGGACGTCCTGCGGGGCGAAGCAGAAGGACGGCAGCGTCTCCGCCGGGAGCACCACCGCCCCGGCGGACGGCTCTGTCTCCGTCGCGGCGGCGGGCAGCGCGGGGGAAGGGGAGGACGTCTCCCAGCCCGACGGCAGCGTCTCCGCCCAGCCGGAGGAGCCGGCGGCCCCGGCCTATGATTTCTCCCAGCCCGCGCCGGAGCGGGACCCGGTGGACCTGGACTACTTTGACGACGCCGCCTTCGTGGGCGACTCCCGGACGGACGGCTTTCTCATTTACAGCGGCATCGGTCGGGGGGAGAACCTGACCTCCAACGGCCTGTCCATCTTCAAGCTGGAGGAGAAAAAGGCGCTGACCATCGGCGGGCAGAAGTATACCCTGCTGGAGGCCCTGGCGCTGAAGCAGTATGGCAAGGTGTATCTGTCCCTGGGCGTGAACGAGCTGGGCTACTACAATGACCAGGGGTTTTACGACAGCTACTGCAAGGCCATCGACGACATCCGGGCCATTCAGCCCAACGCCGTCATTTACATCCAGGGGCTGATCCCGGTGAACGAGCAGGTGATCGCCGCCACCACCGGGCGGACCTACTTGACGAATGAGCACCTGCGGGTGTATAACGACCTGATGAAGCAGGCGGCCCAGGAGAAGCAGGTGGTCTTTCTGGACCTGTACAGCGCCTTTGTGGACGAAAACGGCAGCCTGCCCGCCGACGCCAGCGACGACGGCGTCCATCTGAAGGGCCCCTGGTGCAAGCAGTGGCTGACCTATTTGCAGAGCCACACCGTGGACTACGAGCCCCTCTATCCCAGCGGAGCCTAAGAAACCGAGCCGCCCCCATGGGACGGAGCGCGGAAGGAAAAGGAGTGCAATACCATGAGAAGAATGAAGCGAATGATGGGGCTGCTGCTGGCCGCCCTGTGCCTGGCGGGACTGGCGGCCTGCGGCAGCAAGACGGGGGGCGACAGCCAGCCCTGGACCCAGGAGCAGGCCCAGGCGGTTCTGGACTCCGGCGCATTTACCGAGGAGCTGACCGCCGTGGACGAGACCACCGCCTTTGCCCTGTATCACCTGGGGGACTACGACCTGAACGCCGAGCAGATGAGCGCCTGCTTCGTCCGCAAGGCCGCCGGGGAGAGCTGCGAGGAGCTGGCCCTGCTGACCTTTGAAGACGATGCCGCCGCCCAGGCCGCCGGCGACGCTCTGAAGGACTACGTCCAGTCCCAGATCGACGCCAACGAGGGCTACCGCCCCGCCGGGGTGGCCAATCTGAAAAACGCCTGGAACGAATGCCGGGGGAACACCGTCCTCCTGGTGGTGGCCGGCGATCTGGACGCGGCCAAGGCCGCTGTGGCATAAGCCGAGGAATATCTGGCGCGCCGGAATGCAGGGATGCACTCCGACGCGCCTGTTTTTTTGGAAAAGCCCATTGAAAAACCGGGAGAGTCAGGGTATAATTAATGTGTTTTGATGAAAATAAACGGGTATTTATGTGCTCGATGGGATGAAAATCGGTCCCGGAGGCGGGGACCGAAAAAAGAGAGCGAGGAACAGGGAGCATGACAACTGGGACAAAGAGAAGCAGATGGACTGCGGCGATCCTGTTGACGGCGTGCCTGCTGAGTCTGCTGACCGGACCGGCCTGCGCCGCAGCAGACGGCGGCGAGAAGGTCGTTCGCGTGGGCTGGTTTGGGGACTCCTACAATATCACCGGCGCCCACGGCGAGCGGAGCGGCTACGGATATGAGTATCAGCAGTCGGTGGCCGCTTACACCGGCTGGACCTATGAATATGTAAAAGCCGGGTGGCCCGACCTGCTGAAACAGGTAGAGTCCGGCGAGATCGACCTGCTCAGCGGCGTCTCCTACACGGCGGAGCGGGCGGAGACGATGTTGTTCTCTGACCGGCCCATGGGGGAGGAGAAGTATTACCTCTATGCCGACATGGCCCACACGGACATCTCCCCCTCTGACCTGAAAACGCTGAACGGGAAACGGGTGGCTCTGATGGAGGGGAGCGTTCAGGCGACCCTGTTTTTCCAGTGGGAGGAGAAGCACGGTCTGCACCTGGAGCCTGTGTATGTGGAGAGTATCGAGGCCGCCATAGAGAAGGCGCAGAACCGAGAGGCTGACTGTCTGGTTTCCGCCGAGACACCCCAGCGGGTCGCGGCCGGAATGTCCGGCATAGTGTTTGTGGGCAGTTCAGACATCTATTTTGTGGTCAATCGGGACCGCCCCGAGCTGAAGGAAGCATTGGATGTCGCCATGCGGAAAATTTCCTGGAATAAGCCGTTTTACGCCGACGAGCTCCACCAGAAGTATCTTTCTGCCGCCGCCACTGCCGTCCTCACGGGGGAGGAGCAGGCTTGGCTGGCCCAGCACGGCGCCATCCGCGTGGGCTGGGTGAACCACGACACCGGCATCAGCGATTGGGACAAAAAGAGCGGTACGGTGCAGGGCGTGCTTACCGACTACCTCCGGCTTGCGGCTGACTGTCTTGACAACCAGGAGCTGCGCTTTGAGACGGTCCGCTTCGAGTCTCAGGCGGAGGAAATTCAGGCGCTGAAAAATGGAGACATCGACATGATCTTCCACTTCAGTCAGGTTCCCTACGCGGCGGAGGACAACGGCCTGGTTCTGTCCAACACGGTGCTTTCCCCCCGACGTGTGGCGGTGACGGCGCAGAATTCCTTTGATGAGGGCGCAGCCCACACGGTGGCCGTGCAGGCGGACGATCAGATGCTGAAATGGAGCCTGTCCTACCGCTACCCCAATTGGACCATCGTGGAGTATGACAGCACGGCCCGGGCGGAACAGGCTGTGCGGAGCGGCAGGACCGACTGCCTGATCGCCAGCGCGGAGCGGCTGTCCCACTACATCGAGGATAGCAAGCTCTACAGTGTCTACCTGACCCAGCCGGACGATGCCGCCTTTGCGGTCCGGCGGGGAGATACGGTGCTGCTGTCTGTGCTGAACAAGACGCTGAGGACCATACCCTCCTCCAAGCTCACCGGGGCGCTGTCCATGTACGACAACTCCGCACGGCAGGTCACGGTGCAGGACTTTATAACGGATCATCTGACGATGGTCACGCTGGTGATACTGGCAGTGCTCCTGGTGGTTCTGGCCGCGCTGCGGAGGTTCGTCCGGGCGGAGAACCGGACCCGGCAGCTGAATGAGGAGCTTCAGGGCAGCCAGCGGCAGCTTCAGGAGGCCCTGGCCCGGGCCGAGAGCGCAAACTCCGCCAAGACCGTTTTTCTGAGCAATATGTCCCACGACATCCGTACCCCCATGAACGCCATTGTGGGCATCACCGACCTGATGGCCCACGAACCGGGCAACTCGGACAGGATGCGCTCCTACATTGAAAAGGTGCAGATGTCCAGCCGGCATCTGCTCAGCCTGATCAACGATATTCTGGACATGAGCAAGATCGAGTCCAACGAGGTGGCGCTGAATCAGGATGCCATCTGTCTGGCGGACCAGGTGGACCAGGTGGATAACATCATCCGGCCCCAGGCCGCGGAGCGGGGCCAGACCTTCACCATCCGCGCCCACACCATCGCCCATGAATATCTCGTGGGCGACGGTGTCCGCCTGCGGCAGGTGTTCCTGAATCTGCTGTCCAACGCGGTGAAGTATACGCCCTGCGGCGGCGAGGTCCGCCTTGACCTGGCCGAGCTGCCCTGCGGCGAGCCCGACCACGCCGCCATTCAGATCCGGGTGGAGGACAACGGCTGCGGCATGACCCCGGAGTTTATTGCCCGCATCTTTCAGCCCTTCACCCGGGCGGAGAACTCCCTGACCAACAAGGTCCAGGGAACCGGCCTGGGGATGGCCATCACCAAGAACATCGTGGACCTGATGGGCGGCACGATCACAGTGGAGAGTGAGGTTGATAAAGGGAGCTGCTTCACAGTAAATCTGACCCTGCCCATCGACCGCAGCGTGGAGCATACCTGTGAAGCGGACCATGTCCTCTTGATTTCCGAGGAAAAGGCGCTCATTGAGAATGTCCGGGCCGCGATGGGGGAGACGGAGATTTCCCTTCATGTGGCGGGGTCGGTGGCCGAGGCCGGGGCGTTTCTGGCACGGAACCCGGTGGACGTGATCCTGCTGTCCGGTGGGCTGCACGACCCGGAGCTGGCCGCCGGCATCCGCCGTCTGCGGCAGTCCGCTCAGAATGCGATGCTCTTTTTCTGCTGCGACTACGCCCAGCAGGACCAGGTGCGGGACATTCTGGCCCAGAGCGGGGCAGACGGCCTGGTGGCCCGGCCCTTCTTCCTGTCCAACCTGTCCCGGGCCATGGAGAACATCCTCAGTCACACGACCGTCCCGGACGAGCAGAACCACTCCGTGCTGCGCGGAATGCGTTTCCTCTGCGCCGAGGATAACGAGCTGAATGCCGAGATCCTGAAGGCGATTCTGGACATGAACGGCGCCGACTGCGTGATCTATCCCGATGGCAAGCAGCTGCTGGACGCCTTTGCCGCGGTGCAGCCCGGGGACTACGACGCCATCCTGTTGGACGTGCAAATGCCCGTGATGAACGGGCTGGAGGCCACCCGCGCCATCCGCCGCTGCGATAACCCCCTGGGCCGGACCATCCCCATCCTGGCCATGACCGCCAACGCCTTTACCGAGGACATCCAGGCCTGCATAGACGCCGGCATGAACGCCCACGTATCCAAGCCCCTGGACATCGCCGTCCTGGAACGAGCCCTGCGCGGCATCCTGAGTGGAAAAAATGCGGG
>URTG01000104.1 GCA_900550705.1 uncultured Eubacteriales bacterium
AGCCCTTTGGCCGGTGCACCTTGTACGGGAGACACCCTCATCCGCCCCAGTGTGAGCACTGGGGCACCTTCCCCCTGGAAGGGGGAAGGCTAGGGCAAAGCCTTCCACCCGCAGGGGGGAAGGTGGCTCGGCGAAGCCGAGACGGATGAGGGGGCGTACAGTGCTATGAGTCCTTACAATACAAAACAAATAGGATATTACATAGAAATAAATCCAACCAGTATTCAACAACGCATCCCTCCTAACTCATAACTCCTAACTTCTACATCCTAACTCCTCACTCAACACATAACTCCCGCCCGCCCCGCATACCCATGGAACCACCGAACAAAGGAGTGGTACCGATGAAAAAGCGCGGCAAGGTGGGGCGGAATCTGCGGCGGGGGACGGCGTGTGTGCTGCTGCTGGCGGGGCTGTGGGCGGCGGGGGCGGGGACGGAGCTGTCCGCCGTCGGGCGGGCGCTGGCGGCGGAGGAGCAGGGGGCGGGCGTGACCTGGCTGACCCGCCGCCTGGGGCCGCTGCCCGGGGAGGAGACCGGCCTCTCCGGCCGGGGACGGCTGCTGCTGCGGGCCTCCGGTCTGCTGGCCCAGGGGGAGGGCCTGACCGCCGCCGTCCCCGCCCCGGAGCCGGAGCCGACCCCCGATTCCCACCCGGAGCAGGAGGAGGACACCCACCCGCCCCAGCCCGCCGACGGCGCCGCGGCAGGGGAGGAGGACGACATCATTTCCATCACCGCCCAGGGCCAGACCGGCGGCAAATATCTGTCCAGCGGCGGGGTCTACTTATTCAACCGGACGGAGAAAAATCTGGACGCCGGGGTGCTGGACCAGGGCAGCGTGGACCTGCACCTGGGGGAGGGGCCGCAGATCCTCATCGTCCACACCCACGGCAGCGAGGCCTATTCCCAGAGCGACGGCGACCGCTACGAGGAGAGCGACGCCTATCGCACCACCGACTGCACCCACAACATGGTCCGGGTGGGGGAGGAGATGGCCACCGTCTTCCGGGCCCACGGCCTGTCTGTCATTCACGACACCACGCTGTTTGACTACCCCGCCTATAACGGGTCCTACGACCGGTCCAGGGCGGCGGTGGAGCGCTGGCTGGCGGAGTATCCCTCCCTTCAAATCGTCCTGGATGTCCACCGGGACGCCATGATTTCCGGCGACGGCCGGGTCTATAAGGTGGTCACCCAGGAGGCGGGCCAGCAGATGGCCCAGGTCATGCTGGTGGTGGGCAGCGACGATTCCGGCCAGCCCCACCCCCGCTGGAAGGACAATCTGGCCCTGGCCGTGGCCCTGCAACGGGAGCTGGTCCGGGGCTATGCCTCCCTGGCCCGCCCCATCGTCCTGCGGAGCAGCCGCTTCAATCAGCAGCTCTCCCCCGGCTCCCTGCTGGTGGAGGTGGGGGGCCACGGCAACACCCTCACCGAGGCCGTGGAGGCCGCCCGCCTCTGGGCGGATAACGTGGCTAGGACCTTGCTCAAGCTGGGGGGTTGAACGGAGAAGGGAAATCGGGTAAAATCTGGGGGAGAGGGATGAGGCAGGAGGTAGGAGGTAGGAGTGAGGAGGTAGGAGTTATCTAGTCTTTTGGCTGGTGCTTCTTGTACGGAAGTCACCCTCATCCGTCACGGCTTCGCCGTGCCACCTTCCCCCTGGCAGGGGGAAGGCTAACCCCTTGTCGCTTTGTGACATTTCCCCCTGATAGGGGGAATCGGCCCCTTTCAGGGGAGCCGAAGGGCTGCAACCTCCGTAGCCTCCCCTGAAAGGGGAGGGGGACCGCGAAGCGGTGGAGGGGTTGGCGGGCTACCTTTCCCCCTACCCCTTTTGTCCCTTCGGGACATTTCCCCCTGACAGGGGGAATCGGCCCCAGAGGGTGGAAGGCCAGGGCAAAGCCTTCCCCCTTCTAGGGGGAAGGTGGCACGCGAAGCGTGACGGATGAGGGTGACTTCCGTACAAGACGCACCGGCCAAAGGGCTAAGTAACTCCTAACTCATCCCTCCTAACTCCACACTCTCCCAAGGAGGTACCATGACCCACGAAGACTATATGCGTCAGGCCCTCGCCCTGGCCCGGGAGGCGGAGGCGGACGGGGACGTGCCCGTGGGGTGCGTGATCGTCAAGGACGGCGCGATCATCGGCCGGGGCCGGAACCGGCGGGAGGAGCGGGGAGACGCCACTGCCCACGCGGAGCTGGAGGCCATCCGGGACGCCTGCGCCCGCCTGGGCTGCTGGCGGCTCCACGGCTGCACGCTGTACGTCACCCTGGAGCCCTGCCCCATGTGCGCCGGGGGGATCATCAACGCCCGGATCGACACCGTGCGCTACGGCGCCCGGGACGACAAGGCGGGCTGCTGCGGCTCCGTCCTCAATCTGTTTGAGGAGCGCTTCAACCACCGCCCCCGCATCTACTCCGGCCTGCTGGGCCGGGAGTGCGAGGAGCAGCTCACCGCGTTCTTTGAAACCTTGCGGGGAGAGCCCAGCTTTTCCCCACCCGGCCGCTGAATTGTGGAAAGTTTTTCGTCCCCGGGCCGTCCGGACCGGAATTTTCCCCGGAGATTTAATGACTTTGTAACATTTGGGGTTGGAATTGTTAATAACTTTCCGGTATCATACAATTCGCAAGAGACAGTTCGTTTCATTTAAATCCTCTTTTTCAACAGAAGCACCCAGACGCTGCGGAGCAAGCGTCTGGGTGCTTCTGTTTGCCGGGTTTTTTTTCGCGCCTTCCTGGGAACACACCGTAGGGGACGCTGTCCTCAGCGTCCCGCGACGACCGGTGCACCATCGAAACGGGCCGATGAGGACATCGGCCCCTACGACGAGGTTATCTTGCTCGGTTCCATTCTTCATAAAATCTTCATCCGTTCTTAATTGCTTTTCCCCCGGTCCCATTCTATAATAAGCGTACTAACACAGTTAGTACAGTAATACCGTAAGGATCGAGGAGGCGTCAGCCATGCTGAATTTAGACTATCGAGACGCCCGCCCCATTTATGAGCAGGTGAAGGACGGTCTTCGCCGGTTGATGGTATCGGGGGTCATTGCCGAGGGGGAACAGCTCCCCTCGGTCCGGACCATGGCCAGCCGGCTGGCCATCAACCCCAACACCATCCAGCGGGCCTATGAGGCCCTGGAGGCGGAGGGCTACCTGAACTCCGTACCGGGGAAGGGCTCCTTCGCCGCCCCTCACGGCGGGGTGGATGAGGGACGCAAGGAGCGGCTGCTCCGCAGCTTTGACGAGGCGGCGGCGGAGCTGCTGTTTTTGGGGGTGCCCCGGCAGACGCTCTGCCAGCGCATCCAATGGGCAGAAGGAGGAGAGAGACATTGATTAAGGTAAGCAACGTGACCAAGTCCTTCGACGGGTTCAAGGCGCTGGACGGACTGAGCATGACGGTGGAGAAGGGCTCCATTTACGGCCTGGTGGGGCCAAACGGCGCGGGCAAATCCACCATTCTTCGGCACATCATGGGCATTTACCGCCCGGATTCCGGCTCCATCCTGGTCAATGGCCAGCCGGTGTATGAAAATCCCCAGGTCAAGGCGGGCATCGCCGCCATTCCCGACGAGCTGTACTACTTCACCTCCGCCTCCACCCGGGATATGATGCGCTTTTACCGGGGCCTGTACCCCAAGTTCGACGGCAAGCGCTACGAGGCGCTGAAGGCGGCCTTCCCCGAGGTGGACGAGAAGCAGCCCATCCGCCGCCTGTCCAAGGGAATGCAGAAGCAGTCCGCCTTCTGGCTGGCCCTGTGCTGCGAGCCGGACCTGCTGGTGCTGGACGAGCCGGTGGACGGCCTGGACCCGGTGATGCGCCGGCAGGTCTGGTCGCTGCTGATGAACGACGTGGCCCAGCGGGGCACCACGGTGCTGGTCTCCTCCCACAACCTGCGGGAGCTGGAGGACGTGTGCGACCATGTGGGCATCCTCAGCCACGGCAAGGTCCTGCTGGAGCGGTCTCTCACCGATTTGCAGGACAACGTGGTCAAGCTTCAGGTGGCCTTCGACGAGCCGGGTCTGCCCAAGCTGCCGGAGGATATGAAGGTGCTGCACACCAGCCAGATCGGCCGGGTGTATACCCTCATCGTCCGGGGCAGTCCCGCGGAGATCAAAACCCGCATGGCGGCCTACGCCCCCATTCTGCTGGAGGCCCTGCCCCTGTCGCTGGAGGAGATCTTTATCTATGAACTGGGAGGTGAGGACTATGAGGTCCGTGACATCGTACTTTAATTCCACCCTGTACCGCAAGGCCATGAGCCGCTATTGGCCCTTGTGGGTGTTCTTCGGCGGGATCTGGCTGTTTGCCATTCCCCTGAATCTGCTGAACTTAGGCATGAACTACGGCCGCTCCGGCTACGGCGTGACCGAGTCTGGCAGCTGGATCGCCGAGCAGGCCCGCAGCATCCCCATGGACAGCCTGGGTGTGGGCGTGGTGCTGACCATGTTCTATGCCGTGCTGTTCGCCATGGCGGTGTTCGGCTACCTGTACAACAGCCGCAGCGCCTGCATGATGCACGCCCTGCCCCCCCGGCGGGAGGCGCTGTTCCTGAGCCACTATCTGGCGGGCCTGTCCTTCCTGGTGCTGCCGCTGGTCTCCGTGGCCCTTATCACCCTGGCGGTGGACCTGGTGCTGGTGCCCGGCGCGATGCTGGGGCTGGCCCTGCGCTCTCTGGCCCTGTGGCTGGGGGTGCAGTGCGGGGCGGCGCTGTTCTTCTTCTCCTTTGCCGCCTTCTGTGCCATGTTCACCGGCCATATCCTGGCCCTGCCCGCCTTCTACGGCATTCTCAACGGCCTGGTGTTGGGGATGTATGAGCTGGTGTCCCTTCTGCTGGCCTGCTTTACCTATGGCTTCTCCGGCGCCACCGCCCCCGGCCGCTGGGTGGAGCTGTGCACCCCGGTATACGCCCTGTGCTCCGCCGTGGCTGCTCCGGAGATGAACGGCGTGCGCTATCTCCGCCAGCCCATGGTGGTGGTGGGCTATGCCGTTGTGGGCGTGGTCCTGGCCGCTCTGGCCCTGATGGTTTACCGCAGCCGGCACATAGAGTCCGCCGGGGATGTGGTCTCCGTGCCCCTGGTGCGGCCGGTGTTCCGCTGCGGCGTGGCCCTGTGCGTGGGGATGAGCTTCGGCACCTTCCTGGCCGCCTTCTTCGGCTGGTATGACCAGGCCGTGCCCCTGACCCTGTGCGTGCTGCTGTGCGCGGCCATCGGCTGGTTCATCGCCGAGATGCTGCTGCGGAAATCCTTCCATGTGCTGAGCGCCTGGAAGGGCTGTGTGGTGCTGTGCACCGTGCTGGTCATGCTGTGCGCCGCCTTCTTCCTGGATCTGTTCGGCATCGAGACCCGGGTGCCCCAGGCGGACCAGGTGCAGTCGGTGAGACTCTCCGCCAATCTCAGCGCCCCCTATGACAGCGGCAACCCCGCGGGCATCGAGATCACCGACCCGGACCAGATCCGGGAGATCATCGCCCTGCACCAGGCCGTGGTGAACGACCGGGCGCGCGCTCAGCAGACCCACAGCGCCGATGCCTTCGTCTCCTACCTGGAGCTGGTCTACACCCTGCCGGACGGCGACCGGCTGGTGCGGGTGTATGATTCCCTTCCCCTGTTCCAAGACGAGGCGGACCAGGAGGGCTCCATCACCTATGCGGTGAACCAGATCATCCAGGACCGCAATCTGATGAAGCTGTTCTACGGTCTGGACGACCACGACAACGACACCCTGGAGGAGGCCGACCTGTCCGAGGTGCGGAACACCAAGACCGACAGCCTGGAGAACCTCATCCTGGACGAGGACACCGGCGCGAAGCTGTGGCAGGCCGTCCGCCAGGACTACCAGGAGGGCACCATCGGCATCCGCTATCTCATCGAGGACGACGACCGGATGAACAATACCTACCGCACCGACCTGCGCTTCACCTTCACCCGTTTCCTGCCCCATGACAAGGTCTACGGCGACGATGGCGGCTACCAGTGCTACGACATCACCGTCACCCTGACCCCCCAGGCTACCCACACCGCCCAGGTGCTGGAGGAGAGCGGCCTGCTGGGCGATGTCTACGTCCTCCAGCCCCACACCCAGGAGGACTTTATGGAAACGGCCGACTGGGAGGACGACGCCCCCCAGACCGAGGTGGTCACCACCGCGCCCCTGGGCTAAATATATCAGGTAAAATACACACGCAAACCCGGCCGACGCACAGGTATCGGCCGGGTTTGTCTTCCATTTTGTGTTTCCCCGCCCCCGCAGGGG
>URTG01000105.1 GCA_900550705.1 uncultured Eubacteriales bacterium
GATGAGGGTGCCCCTCGACAAGAGGCACCTACCCAAGGGCTAGAAAACTCCTACCTCCTCACTCCCGTTCCCGCGCCTTCTGCACAAACGGTCTTGCGCTGCTAAGGAAGAAACCTTATAATGGACGCAGCGCATTGCCGCAGAAAGGGGGGAGGCTCCATGCCAAACGCATATTTGATTCGCGGGTATCACGCCCTCCTCTCCCTCCTCTACCCGCCCAAATGTCCCTTCTGCCGCAGACTGCTGGACAGGCAGGGGGACCTGCTGTGCGGGGACTGTCAGAAGACGCTGCCCTGGCTGGAGGAGGGGGCGGCCAAGCGGACCGTGGACTTTACCCACGGCTGCTGGTCGCCGCTGGCCTATCGGGGCAAGGTGCCGGGGGCGATCCAGCGGTTTAAGTTCACGCCGCTGCGGGCCTATGGGCGGCCCCTGGGAATTCTGATGGCCCAGTGCGCCCGGGACCGGCTGCCCGGCGGGGCGGACGGGGTGGTCTGGGCCCCGCTCAGCGCCAGGCGGCGGCGGAGACGGGGGTTCGACCAGGGGCGGGAGCTGGCGGAGACGGTGGCCCGGGAGTTGGGGCTGCCCATGCTGCCCGCCCTGGAAAAATTCCGGGACAATCCGCCCCAGTCCGGACTGACGGATGCCAGCGCCCGAAAGGCCAACGCTATGGGAGTCTACCGGCTGCGAAAGGGCGCGGACGTGGCCGGACGGCGGCTGATCCTGGTGGACGACGTGGTCACCTCCGGGGCCACCCTCAGCGCCTGTGCCGCCGTGCTGCGGCAGGGCGGGGCGGAGACGGTCTGGTGTCTCACCCTGGCCCAGGCCCGGCAGGGATGAGCGGCGGAAACTGGAACAAAAATATTCGGAAAAACGGTTGAAAAACCGGGCTTGTCCGTCTATAATAAAAGAGACTGGAGCGTTATCGGCTCCGCAGTCTGTTAGAAACGTGATTTCGCCGCCGCTGGGCGGTATACTCTCTGTGAATGAGCAATAAGGGGAAACAAAAATGAGTCTGTTTTGTAAGGATATTGGAATCGACCTGGGCACCGCCTCTGTCCTGGTCTATATCAAGGGCAAGGGCGTGGTGCTGCGGGAGCCCTCTGTGGTCGCCATGGACAAGAACACCGGCAAGCTGCTGAAGGTGGGCACTGAGGCCCAGGCTATGCTGGGCCGTACCCCCGGGAACATCGTGGCCATGCGTCCCCTGCGGGAGGGCGTGATCTCCGACTACGACATGACCGAGCGGATGCTGAAGGAGTTCATCAAGAAGGTCACCAGCTTCTCCCTGTTCAAGCCCCGTCTGCTGATCTGTGTGCCCTCCGGCATCACCGAGGTAGAGGAGCGCGCCGTGGTCGATGCCGGCATCCAGGCCGGTGCCCGCCGGGCCTACCTCATCGAGGAGCCTGTGGCCGCCGCCATCGGCGCCGGGATCGACATCACCAAGCCCGACGGACACATGGTGGTAGACATCGGCGGCGGCACCGCCGACGTGGCGGTGATCTCTCTGGGCGGCGTGGTGGAGTCCGCCTCCATCAAGATCGCCGGCGACAAGTTCGACGAGGCGGTGGTGAAGTACATCCGCCGCAAGCACAACGTCCTCATCGGCGACCGCACCGCCGAGGAGCTGAAGATGACCATCGGCTGCGTCTTCCCCCGTCCGGAGGAGGTCACCATGGAGATCAAGGGCCGCTGCCTGATGACCGGTCTGCCCCGGGTGTTCTCCGTCTCCTCCAGCGAGATGATCGAGGCCTTTGAGGAACCCACCGCCCGCATTCTGGAGGCCATCCACGGCGTTCTGGAGCGCACGCCCCCGGAGCTGGTGGCCGACATCTCCACCAACGGCATTGTTATGACCGGCGGCGGCAGCCTCATCTGGGGCTTTGACAAGCTCATCGAGTCCCACACCGGCATCGAGACCCGGGTGGCCGACGATGCCATCTCCTGCGTGGCCCTGGGCACCGGCCAGAGCCTGGACAGCCTGGACCAGATGCAGGACGGCACCATGAACCTGTCCCGCCGCAGACAGATGAATTATTAAGCGCAGACAAACCAACACCGGCCAGCTCCCCCTGGGGTGCTGGCCGGTGTTTCACAACCTACGCGCCGGTCGTTCTCCCGCCCCCGGCGGGACACGGCGCGGAACAAGAACGAACAAGGAGGCAGAGACATGGCGATCCATGCGTCCGGCGA
The DNA here is from genome assembly GCA_900550705.1 of uncultured Eubacteriales bacterium. GTDB lineage: Bacteria > Bacillota > Clostridia > Oscillospirales > Oscillospiraceae > Lawsonibacter. Next base: position 2,191 of record URTG01000105.1, read on the forward strand.
GGATTATTTAGAGGCCATTCTGGCACTGCGCCAGGAGAAGGGCTTTGTCCGTTCCATCGATGTGGCCCAGCGGCTGGGCTTCTCCAAGCCGTCCATCAGCCGCGCAATGTCCATCCTGCGGAGCGACGGCTATGTTACCATGGAGCGGGACGGCCGCTTAGAGCTGACCGAGTCCGGCGAGCAGGTGGCCCGGAGCATTTACGAGCGGCACCAGCTGCTCACCCGCTGGCTGATCCATCTGGGGGTCACCCCGGAGGTGGCGGCGGAGGATGCCTGCCGCATTGAGCACGACATCAGCGCGGAGACCTTTCAGTGCATGAAGACCCACCTGGAGCGCCTGGGTGAGGTCTGATTCCAATCGGACCGAGAGGAGGCGGGCCCCGTGTCCACCGACGAAGTAGTCAAAGACGTGGTCAGCGGCGTTAATCTGAAGACCCTGACCTGGGCCTCTGCGGCCAAGATCATTGCGATGGTCCTGGTGGGGATCATCATCATTCGCATTCTTACCGCCCTGCTGGACCGGCTGCTGAAGCGCAGCCGGCTGGCCGCCCCCATCCGGGGGTATCTCCACACCATCGTCCGCACCGGCCTGTGGTTCGTGCTGATCCTGGTGGTGGCCGAATCCCTGGGCATCCACACCACCTCCCTCATCGCCCTGTTCAGCGTGGCGGGCCTGGCGGTGTCGCTGGCCCTGCAAAATACCCTGTCCAATCTGGCGGGGGGACTGATGATCCTGGTGTCCAAGCCCTTCACCGTGGGGGACTTTGTAGAGACCGAGGGAGTCAGCGGAACGGTGGCCGAGTCCGGCCTGTCGTACAGCAAGCTCATCACCATCGACAACAAGACGGTGTTCCTGCCCAACAGCCAGATGGCGGCCTCTAAGATCATCAACTACACCGCCCAGGGCCGCCGCCGGGTGGACCTGAACCTCACCGCGTCCTACGACGCCCCCACCCAGGTGGTGAAGGACGCCGTTCTGGAGGCGGTGGCCGCCATCCCCCAGGTCCACAAGGACCCGGTGCCGGTGGTCCGTCTGTCGGGGTATCAGTCCAGCAGCATCCAGTATGTGGTCCGGGTGTGGACCGACGCCGCCGACTACTGGAACGTATACTATGACCTTCTGGAGGGCGTGCGGGACACCTTCCACCGCCACGGGGTGGAGATGACCTACGACCACCTGAACGTCCACCTGGTGGACAGACAATAAAAATGCTACGGCCCCAGCAGCCCGTGGAGGAACCCGTCCGCCCGGACCGAGAACACCTCGCCCCCCACCACCCGGCCCCGCCGGAGGAGGAGGTCGGCCCGCACGCCGGTCTCGCCGGTGGGGTAGTTGGTGACGGCATAGGTATAGCGCCGCACCCGCTTGCCCCGGCAGCGGGCCAGGTCGAAGCCCTGGCTCTGCTGTAAGGCCAGATAGTCCCCGCAGCGGCCCTCCAGCGTCTCCGGCACCCGCAGGTCCACAACGGCCAGGGGCTCGGGCTGCACCTCCCAGCCGCAGGCGGCCAGATAGTCCACCCGGTCCCGGTTGGTGCGGATGCCTCCCCCATCGGGCAGGACAGAGGCCCCCGCCGGGCGGGCCTGTCCCAGGGAGAGGGCCAGGGCACAGCAGCCCACCAGCGCCGCCATGGCCCACAGAGCGGCCAGGCTGCGCCGGGGGACCTTCACCGTAAAAAGAAACACCTGTATTCGCTCCTTTCGCCGCGTAATCGGTTGCTCGGTCTCAGCCTATGCGCCGGGAGCGTTTCTTATGAGCCTACGCCCTGTCTTCCAGCGGGGGCGGGGCGAACAGAAAGGAAGAACGCCATGGCAATGGAACGGCTGGACAAGCTGCTGGCCTCCACCGGCCACTGGAGCCGGAAGGAGGTCAAGGACCTGGTGCGCCAGGGCCGGGTATGGGCCGACGGCGCGCCGGTGCAGAAGCCGGAGGAGAAATTCGACCCCGAGGCCGCCGCCCTGACGGTGGACGGCCAGCCGGTGGACGCGGCCCCCTTCGTCTATCTGATGATGAACAAGCCGGCGGGGCTTCTCTCCGCCACAGAGGATAAAAGGCAGCCCACGGTGGTGGACCTGCTGCCCCAACACCTTCAGCGCCGGGGGCTGTTCCCCGTGGGGCGGCTGGACAAGGACACCGTGGGTCTGCTCCTCCTCACCGACGACGGGGCCTTGGCCCACGACCTGCTCTCCCCCAAAAAGCACGTGGACAAGGTCTACTACGCCCGGGTGGACGGCACGCTGAACGCCGACGACGTGTCCGCCCTGGCCCAGGGCATGGTGCTGGGGGACGGGCTGCACTGCCTCCCCGCCGGGCTGGAACCCCTGGGAGACGGCTCTGCGTGCCGGGTCACTCTGCGGGAGGGCAAGTACCACCAGGTGAAGCGGATGCTGGCCGCCCGGGGCAAGCCGGTGCTGTTTTTACAGCGGCTTTCCATGGGCGAGCTGGCGCTGGACCCCGCCCTGAAACCGGGGGAGTGGAGAAGTCTGACCGAGGAGGAACGGGCCAGCCTGAACAGAGCGAGAAAAAATTTGACTTAATTTGGGCGATTTACACAAAAAAATTCGGAAAACCTCTTGCCAAAACCCGGCTCGACCCGTTATAATAAACAGCAATGGAAGTTCTTTTCTTCACGAAATTTGGGAGGGATCAATGTGTCAAGCAGGATGTTCCAGGGAGTCGTGCTCCAAATGAAGGACAGTGTCAACCGTATGGTTGGCGTTGTTGATTCAGACGGCGTGGTCGTCGCCTGTAGTGAGTTGACCTGTATTGGAGAGCACTGGTCCGGCGCTGTGGCTGCGGTGAATGACGCGGAGAACGGCGTCGCCTACTTCGAGGGCAAGACCTTTAAGCCGCTGGCCGGATGGGGTTCCCAGTTTGATTATGCTGCCTTTGTCAAGGGCGAGGATGACATCGCCGCTTCCCTGTGCGCCATGGCCGTGGTGGCCTTCAACGGAGCCAAGACCTATTACGAGGAGAAGCACGACAAGGCCACCTTTGTCAAGAATATCATCTCCGACAATATTCTGCTGGGTGACATCTATACCCAGGCCAAGGAGCTGCACTTCGTCTCTGAGGCGCCCCGGGCGGCCTTCCTGATCCGTCAGCTGGGCCCCACCGACGTGTCCATCATCGACGTGGTCCAGAACCTGTTCCCCGACCGGCAGAGCGATTTCGTCATCTCCATCAACGAGAACGACGTGGCCCTTATCAAGCAGCTCCCCGAGGGGGCGGACAGCCGGGACCTGCAGAAGATCGCCAAGCAGATCTCCGCCACCGTCACCCAGGAGCTGGGCGTGAAGGTGGTCATCGGCATCGGCACGGTGGTCAACCACATCCGCGACCTGGCCCGGGCCTATAAAGAGGCCGGCGTGGCCATCGACGTGGGCAAGGTGTTCGACACGGAGAAGATCGTCATTAACTACGAAAATCTGGGCATCGGCCGCCTGATCTACCAGCTGCCCACCATCCTGTGCCAGATGTTCCTCCAGGAGGTGTTCAAGAAGAACCCCATCGACGCCCTGGATCAGGAGACCCTGCTCACCATCAACAAGTTCTTCGAAAACAATCTGAACGTGTCTGAGACCGCCCGGAAGCTCTTTGTCCACCGGAACACCCTGGTGTACCGCCTGGAGAAGATCAAGAAGCTCACCGGTCTGGACCTGCGGGATTTCGACGATGCCATCACCTTCAAGGTCGCCCTGATGGTCAAGAAGTACCTCATTTCCCGGGGAATCGAATCCTAAGACAAGCCCGTCCCTGCAAACGCTGCCTTGGCTCACCGGCCGGGGCAGCGTTTTTTTTTGCGGCAGATCGACCAAAAAGCGCGGAGGATTTTTGGTGCTTCAGCTTGTCGAAAAAGTGGCTTCGCCGCTTTTTTGTCAAGCTGCAAACATTTTAACTGCGTTAAAATGTTATTGATTTAAGAAAAAGGGGACCCTGATGGTCCCCTTTCAAAC
>URTG01000106.1 GCA_900550705.1 uncultured Eubacteriales bacterium
ACCCACCCTCATCCGTCGCGGCAAAGCCGCGCCACCTTCCCCCTGGCAGGGGGAAGGCTAGGTTAGAGCCTTTCCCCCTCTGGAGGGCCGATTCCCCCTATCAGGGGGAAATGTCGCGAAACGACAAAAGGGGTAGGGACGGATGAGTGGGAGTATCGTATCCGAAGCAGAACCCAAAGGGACAAGTAACTCCTACCTCCTAACTTCTAACTCCTAACTCAACTTATTCCGTCTGTTTTTCCCGCCCCTTCGGGGCGGAAAAAACAGCAGTTCATTCGGTGCGCCCCTGCTTCCGCCGCAGGTTGGTGAGGAAGTTATCCATGCGGCTGACGGACTCGGCGATGTCTTTCATGGAGGCGGCGTAGCAGGCGCGGACGAAGCCCTCGCCGCCGGGGCCGAAGGCGTTGCCGGGGATGACGGCCACCTTCTCCTCCATCAGGAACCGCTCGCAGAACTCCTCGCTGGACAGGCCGGTGGAGCGGATGTCCGGGAAGACATAGAACGCGCCCTTCGGCTCGAAGCAGGACAGGCCGATCCGGTTGAGGTTCTCCACCAGATACCGGCGGCGGCGGTCATACTCCTCCCGCATATGCTCGATGTCCGGGTCGCCGTTCCGCATGGCCTCCACGGCGGCGTACTGGCTGGTGGTGGGGGCGGACATAATGCCGAACTGGTGCAGCTTGAGCATCTGCTTGATGATGGGCTCGGGGCCGAAGGCGTAGCCCATGCGCCAGCCGGTCATAGCGTGGCTCTTGGAGAAGCCGTTGATGACGATGGTGCGGTCCTTCAGCTCGGTGAGATTGGCCGGGGAGACATGGTGCTGGCCGTAGGTCAGCTCGGCATAAATTTCATCGGACAGGACCATGATGTCGGTGTCCTTCAGCACCTCGGCGATGGCCTCCAGGTCCTTCCGGTCCATGGTGCCGCCGGTGGGGTTGCAGGGGAAGGGCAGCACCAGCACCTTGGTCTTGGGGGTGATGGCCGCCCGCAGCTCCTCGGGGGTCAGGCGGAACTTGTTCTCCACCTTCAGCTCCAGATACTTGGCCACGCCGCCGGCCATCTCCGCCAGGGGGCCGTAGCACACAAAGGAGGGGGTGGGGATGATCACCTCGTCCCCGGGATTCAGCAGACAGCGCAGGGCCAGGTCGATGCCCTCACTGCCGCCCACGGTGACGATGATCTGGTTGGCGTAGTCATATTGCAGGTCGAAGCGGCGGTTCAGATAGGCCGCGATCTCCCGGCGGAGCTGGAGCAGGCCGGCGTTGGAGGTATACTTGGTGTGCCCCCGCTCCAGGGAGTAGATGCCCGCGTCCCGGATGTGCCAGGGGGTGACAAAGTCCGGCTCGCCGATGCCCAGGGAGATGGCGTCGGTCATTTCCTCCAGGATGTCGAAAAACTTCCGGATGCCGGAGGGCTTTACATTTTGAATTCGGTCATTGAGGATCTCATCATAATTCATACAAAAATGTACTCCCTTTCCTCGGGCTCCTGGGGACGGAAGACCAGGTGCTTTTCCTTGTATTTCTTCAGAATAAAGTGGGTGGCCGTGCCGGTAACGCCCTGGATGGTGGACAGCCGCTCGCTGACGAACAGCGCCACCTCCCGCAGGGTGCGGCCGGAGATAATGACCGTCAGGTCGAAGGCGCCGCTCATGAGATACATACTCTCTACCTCGTCATACTGATAGATGCGCTCTGCAATGCGGTCAAAGCCGTCGGCAGACTGGGGGACCACATTCACCTCGATCAGGGCGGTGACCGTCTCCTTCCGCACCCGATCCCAGTCTATAATGGCCTGATAGCCCAGAACGATTCGTTCATCCTCATACTTCCGAATGGCTGCCTTGACTTCCTCCTCTGACAGACCGGCTGCCAGTGCCAGCTGATCGGTGGTCAGGGTGCAGTCCTGTTCCAACAGTTCCAACAGTTTTTCCATGGCTGTACGCCTCCTGATTCGATGGGTCCCCCTCCCCTGCCGCTGCACGGGCGGAGCGGGGTAAGCAATTCGCTTAATAGGCTTTATTATACACGGCGCGGCAAAAAAATACAATACCGCAAAGAAAAGCCGCCGTGTCCGGTTGGGCACGGCGGCTGGAAGGTCAATCTGTTTTAGTGATTCAGAACGCGGACGCGGATCACGCCGTCGATGGCGCGCAGCTCGTCGGCCACCTGGTCGGTGATGCGGGTGTTCACATCCACCAGGGTGTAGGCGTAGTCCTTCTTGGACTTGTTGGTCATGTTCTCCACGTTGATGTCGTCATCGGACAGGGTGGACATGATCTTGGTCAGCATAGCGGGCACATTCTTGTGGATCAGGCACAGACGGGCGATGCCGCTCCACTCCTGGCTCACGTTGGGCAGGTTCACGGAGTTGGTGATGTTGCCGTTGACCAGGTAGTCCCGGAGCTCACGGACGGCCATGACGGCGCAGTTCTCCTCGCTCTCGGGGGTGGAGGCACCCAGGTGGGGCAGGGCCACCACGTTCTTGGCGGTGGCGATCTTTTCATTGGGGAAGTCGGTGACGTACTTGGCCACGCGGCCGGACTCCAGGGCGGCGATCATATCGTCGTCATTCACCAGACCGCCCCGGGCCAGATTCAGCACCCGGACCTGGCCCTTCATCTTGCCGATGGCATCGGCGTTGATGAAGTCCTTGGTGGAGTTGTTGTAGGGGACGTGGATGGTCACATAGTCGGCCACCTTGTACAGCTCGTTCACGTCCTTCACCACATGGACGTGGCGGTCCAGCCGCAGGGCGGCGTCTACGGACAGGAAGGGGTCGTAGCCATAGACGTCCATGCCCAGCTCCAGAGCCACGTTGCACACCAGCGCGCCGATGGCACCCAGGCCGATGACGCCCAGGGTCTTGCGATACAGCTCAGGCCCCACAAAGGCGGACTTGCCCTTCTCCACGGCGGCAGCCAGGTCCACGCCGGGGGTGTGGGCCTGCTCCTGCACCCAGGCCGCGCCGCCCAGCACATCGCGGGAGGCGATGAGCATGGCGGCAATGACCAGCTCCTTCACCGCGTTGGCGTTGGCGCCGGGGGTGTTGAAGACCACGATGCCGTTCTCCGAGCAGCGGTCGATGGGGATATTGTTGGTTCCCGCGCCCGCCCGGGCGATGGCCCGCAGGGCCTGGGGGAACTCGTAGTCGTGCATGGGGGCGGAACGGACCAGAATGCCGTCCTCGTTCTCCACGTCGCCGCCCACCTGGAAGCGGCTCTTGTCCAGCTGGTCCAGACCGGCGGACGCGATCTTATTCATCGTCTTAATGCGATACATGATAATTCACCTATTCTCTATGTTAATCGTGGTCGGACGCCGGGGGCGACCGATGGCCGCCCCTGTTTGATTTCGCAGTGTTTCTCAGCCGTTGCGCCGGTCGAAGGCGCGGATAAAGTCCGCCAGCTTCTCCACACCCTCCACGGGCATGGCGTTGTAGATGGAGGCGCGCATACCGCCCACCTTCCGGTGACCCTTCAGGTTGACGAAGCCGGCCTCGGTGGCCTCGGCCACGAACTTGGCGTCCAGCTCGGCATCGCCGGTGCGGAAGGTCACGTTCATACCGGAGCGGGAGCCCTTCTCAGCGTGGCAGTGGAAGATCTTGGAGGAATCCAGGGCGTCATACAGCAGGTTGGCGCGCTGCCACTTCAGCTTCTCCATGGCCTCCACGCCGCCCTGCTCCTCGACCCAGTCCAGATCCAAACCCAGCATATAGATGCACCAGCAGGGCGGGGTGTTGTACATGGAGTCCTTGTCGATCATGGTCTTGTAGTTCATCATCAGGGGGGTGTAGGGCAGCTCGTGGCCGGCCAGGTCCTCCCGGATGATCACCACGGTCAGGCCCGCGGGGGCCAGATTCTTCTGAGCGCCGGCGTAGAGAATGCCGTACTTGGAGACGTCCACCGGGGCGGACAGAATGTCAGAGGACATATCGCACACCAGGGGCACATCGCCGGTCTCGGGCACATAGCTCCACTCGGTGCCGTAGATGGTGTTGTTGGCGCAGTAATAGAAGTAGCTGGCGTCCTTGTCCAGCGTCAGCTGGTCCTGGGTGGGGATGTAGCTGTGGTCCCGATCCTCAGAGGAGGCGGCCAGGCTGATCTGGCCGTACTTCTTGGCCTCCTTATACGCCAGATTGGAGAAGTTGCCGGTGACCGCGTAGTCGGCCTTGCCGGTCTTGCCAATCAGGTTCAGGGGGATCATGGAGAACTGACCGGAGGCACCCGTCTGCAAAAACAGGATCTTGTAGCCCTCCGGCACATTCATGAGGCGGCGCAGCTTTGCCTGGGTCTCCTCAAAAATCTGGACGAATGCCTTAGAGCGGTGACTCATCTCCATCACTGACATACCGGTACCGCGGTAGTTGGTGATTTCAGACCCGGCACGCTCCAGTGCAGACAGAGGAAGCATGGAAGGGCCGGCGGAGAAGTTGTAAACACGCTGGTCGTTCATTTGGGAGAACCCCTTTCAAATCTAAATCTAAAAATTGTCCGCCGCCGGTACACCCGATGCCGGGCCGCAGCCGTCCAACGGAACAGGTCTCTATTATAGGTGAGCCGCCCCCGGGTGTCAATGCTTCCGGAAAGAAAATGAGACGAAATGCCAGCGATTGGTTAAAAAAATGACAGCGTCTCTCCCCGCTTTCACCGTTTCGTCCTCCACTGGCGAACGCTTTTCTCAATGCAGCGCCCACTGGAGCATCAGCAGCAGCCCAAGGCCCGGCGGCCCCAGCAGGCCAAGCACCCCGGCGTTCACCAGATTCACCCCCAGCCGGACCCCCACCAGCGGCCCCACCGGGGCCAATAGGGCCAGCACCGCTAGCCCCACCGACGACCGGGCGATCCACCCCACCAGCCGCGCCGCAGGCCGCCGGAGCACCGCCAGCGCCAGGCAGAGCAGGCCCAGGCCCAGCAGCCAACCCATTTCGCTCATTGGGCCGCCCCCTCCAGCGCCTTCACCCGGCGGAGCAGGTAGTTGTACCGGGCCTGTAAGGCGTTGATCTCGAAGACATAGGACTCGATCAGGTCCCCATCGCTGACGGCGTTGAAGCCGCCGTAGGCCTGCTGAATAGACGCCCGGGTGCTGGCCAGGGCGCGGAGCAGCTCCCGCCGCTCCCGGTCCTGCTCCCCCGCCCCGTGCTTGTGGAGGAATCCTCCATGGACAAATTCCGACATCGGTGCGCCTCCTCTCGCTGCGTTCGTCCCTGCATTATATTGGATAGTCTGGTCATTGATACCAAATCTTAATCCGTTCGTCATACTTTTTTTCTTGACATTCTCCGGCCCCTGGGGCATAATGTGGGCTACACGGAGGATCTCCGTGCATTTCTACTCTCAATTCTCTTTGTATGTTAAAATAGAATTGAGAGAATCTTGAAGAATTCAGGTGATGTTTCATGTTGAAGTCGAAGCATTTTGCCGCCCTTCTGGCCGCCGCGCTGGCCCTGTCTCTGGTGTCCTGTGCCCCCAAGACGCCCGCCGCCAGCACCGCCGCCAGCGTCAGCGGGGCCATCAGCTCCGCCTCTCAGTCTGACGAGCAGACCAGTCACGACGAGGAGGCCCTGGACGCCATCCTCAGCGACATCTCCGGCCAGGTCTATCCCGGCACCGCCGGCTGCACTCTGAATGCCGTGCCCCACGCCGGGGCGTTGTTGGATTGGTGCCTGACCACCACCCTCACCGCCGACCAGGCGTCGGAGGCCGTGCTGGCCTGGCAGTCGGAGCAGACCGAGGAGGTCCAGGCCGCCCTGCCCGAGCAGATGCAGCTCATCGCCGAGACCTGCCGCGGCCTTATGGGCGACACCGGGGCCGACCTGATGTCTGACGCGGGCTATGAAAACGAAAACGCCCCCTGGACCGCCGTGCCCGCCGACATTCTGGATGCCGTGCTGGCCGCCATCCCGGCGGAGGGGTAAATTGCCGTTCTGTCCAAAAAGGACCTGCCGTTTCTTGCGGCAGGTCCTTTTGCGGTTGGGGGGTGTTTCGCCTGCGGGCGAGGTACTTTCCAGTGATGGAAAGTACCCAAAGATCACCGGGGCTGCGGCCCCGGACCCGGGGGAGCCATCCGGAAGGGAAACCTGGACTGGACCTGACGGGCGCTGGTGCAGACTTGTGGTTGTGCTGACG
>URTG01000107.1 GCA_900550705.1 uncultured Eubacteriales bacterium
GCGGAGCCGGTGGTTCTTGCACAGCTCCAGCACCGCCAAAAAGGTGGCCACCACCTCTGTACGGCTGCGGGCGGGGCGAAACAGGGCCCGCAGGCCAGCCGAGCCCAGCTCCAGCAGCCGGCGGAGCACCTCCCCCGCCTTTTGGGCCACGGGATAGGGCTCCCGGCCCACAATGCCATGAAAGGCGTTTATGGGTGGCACCTTATCCCCGCCCCGGCGGAGGATGTCTACCATAATTCGATACAGGTCCTGCCCTGAGTGCCCATAGCGCACGTTCCGGTCCGGTGTCAGCACCTCCGGTGTCTTGGTCAGATAGTCCCGGCCCCGCTGAAAGTCCTCCTCCAGCTGGGGCAGGACCTTTCTCAGGCGCCGCTGGTGGGCCTGCAGGGTCGCAATGAGCTGCTCCAACTCGGACAGTGCCTCCTCGTCGTGGATGGACAGCAGCATCCGGGTCTTGATATACACCAGGTGGGAGGCCATGGCTACAAACTCGCTGGCCACCTCCAGATCCAGCTCCCGCCGCCGGTCCATCCAGGCCAGATATTGGTCCAGGATCAGGGAGAGCTGAATGTCCTGTATCTCCATCTTGTTCTTGGCCAGCAGGTGGAGGATCAGGTCCAGGGGGCCCACAAAGTCCTCCATCCCGGCTTCCTTCGCCTTTACCACCCCTTCCAGGTGGTAGACCGGTCCGTCCAACGGCTCACCTCCCACAAAACATCGGCTTGTTTTGTCAACAGTATACCAGAATCGCCGCTTAAACACAAGAATCATTTGCCGCCCCACCACCTGTTCCCAGATGCGGGGCGGCAAAAAGCCTCTGTTCAGTTCGGCTGGACGGCGGCAAAGATGACATTGAGCAGCTCCTGCCGCCCGTCCCCCTTCTCGGCGGAAAAGGGGATGACGGGCACGTCCTCCTCCAGCTCCAGGGTCAGGCGCACCCGATCCAGGCTGGGCTGGATCTCGCTCTTTTTCAGCTTGTCCAGCTTGTTGGCCACCACGATGAGGGGGCAGCCGGTGTCCCGGAACCACTGCACCATGGTGACATCGTCCGCCGTGGGCTTGTGCCGGGCGTCCACGATGGTCACGCCCAGGGTCATCAGCTCCGGATGGGCAAAGTAGCTCTCCATCAGCTTGCCCCAGCGGTCCCGCTCCCCTTTGGACACCTTGGCGTAGCCATAGCCGGGCAGGTCCACCAGATAGAAGGTGCCGTCGATCTTAAAATAGTTGATGTGGATGGTCTTTCCCGGGCTGGCGCCCACCCGGGCAAAGTTTTTGCGGTTCAGCAGGCAGTTGATCACCGAGGACTTGCCCACATTGGACCGGCCGGCAAAGGCCACCTGGGGCAGGCCGTCGTGCAGAAAGCCCTTTTCGCTGGCTGCGGACAGGATAAATTCCGCCTTTTGCAGGTTGATGGACATCTTTTCTCTCCTTTACTGGCGCACCTGAGTGACCCGAGTTCGCTTTGCGGCGGGCAGGACCACCGGGGCGGACGGCTCCGGCTTCTCCTCCCACAGGCCGCTGGGGCTGGCCTCCGTCTGCTCTGCCTGGGGCAGCAGGGCGGCGGCCAGCACCTGGTCGGCCCGCTCCACCAGGATAAATTGCAGTGCCTGGCGCACGGTCTGGTCGATCTCCTCCAGGTCCTTGGCGTTGTCGGCGGGGATGAGCACCGTCTGGATGCCGTTGCGATAGGCGGCCATGGTCTTCTCCTTCAGTCCGCCGATGGGCAGCACCCGGCCCCGCAGGGTGACCTCGCCGGTCATGGCCAGCCCCCTCCGCACCGGACGGCCGGTGAGGGCCGAGGCCATGGCGGTGGTGATGGCGATCCCGGCAGAGGGTCCGTCCTTGGGCACCGCGCCCTCCGGGAAGTGGACGTGGATGTCCTTCTCCTTATAGAAATTGGAGGGAATGTGAAGGACTTCCGCCTGACTTCGTATGTAGCTCAGCGCCGCGTGGGCAGACTCCTTCATCACATCGCCCAGGTTGCCCGTCAGCTCCACCTTGCCGGAGCCGGGGACCACGTTGACCTCCACCTCCAGCAGCTCGCCGCCCACCGAGGTCCAGGCCAGGCCGTTGACCACGCCGACCCGCTCCTCCAGCACCTGGCGTTCCGGATAGTACCGGGGCACACCCAGGTACTCCTGAAGCTCTTTTTCTGTAATGCGAATTACCTTGTCAGTCCCTGCAACCACTTTCATAGCGGCCTTTCGGCACAGGGCGGCCAGCTGCCGCTCCAGCACGCGCACACCAGACTCCTTGGTGTAGGCGGTGATGATCTGACGGATGGCTCCGTCGGTGACCTTCACCTGGGCCTTGGTCAGTCCGTGGCGCTTCAGCTCCTTGGCCAGCAGGTGGCGCTTGGCGATTTGCAGCTTCTCCTCATCGCTGTAGCTGGACAGCTCGATGAGCTCCATGCGGTCCAGCAGCGGGCGGGGAATGGTCTCGGTGGTGTTGGCCGTGGTGACGAACAGCACGTCAGACAGGTCGAAGGGCAGCTCCAGAAAGTTGTCCCGGAAGGTGGCGTTCTGCTCCCCGTCCAGCACCTCCAGCAGGGCGGACGCCGGGTCGCCCCGGTGGTCGCGGCCCATCTTGTCGATCTCGTCCAGCAGGATCAGGGGGTTGCAGCTCCCCGCCTGGCGGATGGCGTTGATGATCCGGCCGGGCATAGCCCCCACATAGGTCTTCCGGTGGCCCCGGATCTCCGCCTCATCGCTGACGCCGCCCAGGGAGATGCGGGCCAGCTTCCGGTTCATGGCCCGGGCCATGGACATGGCGATGGAGGTCTTGCCCACCCCCGGCGGGCCCACCAGACAGAGCACCTGGCCCTTCAGCTCCGGGGCCAGCTGCTTCACGGCGACAAATTCCAGAATCCGCTCCTTCACCTTTTCCATTCCGAAGTGGTCGTGGTCCAGTGCCTTCTGCACCGCGGGGACGCTGACCCGCTCCTTGGTGGTCTTGCCCCAGGGCAGCTCCAGGCATACGTCCAGATAACTCCGCAGCACGCTGGATTCCGAGGAGCCGAAGGGCTGCTTGGCCAGTCGGCCCAGCTCCTTGTTCAGCTTCTCCCGGACGTTGTCGGGCAGATGGGTCGTTTCCAGCTTGGCGCGGTACTCCTCCAGCTCGTCGCCGTCCCCCTCCCCCAGCTCGTTCTGGATGGCCTTCATCTGTTCCCGGAGGAAGTAGTCCCGCTGCTGGGCGGCCATCTGCTCCTTGGCCCGGTCCTGAATCTCGTTGTCCAGCTCCAGAATTTCCGTCTCCCGGTCCAGCAGGTGATACAGCAGCTCCAGCCGCCGGATGGGCCGCAGCTCGGCCAGCACGGTCTGCTTGTCGGCGTTCCGCATGGGGATATTCTGGGCAATGTAGTCGGCGATATACCCCGGGTCGTCGCTGGCCAGCACCCGGATGAGCAGATCGGGGGCCAGATTGGCCGCCAGCTCGGCGTAGTGCTGGAACAGCTCATAGGTGGCGCGGATGAGGGCCTCCGTCCGGGCGCTGTTCCGGGCGGGCAGCGGGTCGCTGGCCACGGCCTGCACCTGGGCCTGGAGATAAGGCTCCGTCTTCAGCATCTGAATGAGACAGCCCCGGGACTGCCCCTCCACCATCACCCGGATATTGTCCCCGGGCATCCGCAGGATCTGGCGGATGTTGGCGATGGTGCCCATGGTATACAGGTCGTTCTCCTCCGGGCTTTCCACGGAGATGTCCTTCTGCCCCACCAGCAGCACCGGCTCCCCCGCCTTCATGGCGGCCTCCAGCGCGCTGACGGAGATGTCCCGGGCGACCTCGAAGTGGATCATCACATTGGGAAACACCGTCAGCCCCCGCAGGGCGATCACCGGCATGGCGGACACGTCGTGCAGATCAAATTCTTTTTTCATTGGTACACACTTCCTCTCGTCTGGAAGTAAAAACGCCCCGGGCACCCGCCGTATGGGGGGGGGGCACCGCGGGGCGTTTCGGATTGTTGTTGGCTTACCCCGCGTGGGTGCCGGGCATTCCGCCCCGCTCCGCGTGCAGGTGAACCTCCCCGGGCTTGGGCCGCTGGGTATGCTCCGGGTCCCGCACCACCTCGGGCGCGGCCCCGTCGGTGACGCACTCCGCCGTGATGGTGACCTTGACCACCGTGGGGTCGGTGGGGATATCGTACATAACCTTGGTCATGACCTCCTCCAGCACGGCCCGCAGACCGCGGGCACCGATGCCCCGCTCCACGGCCCGGGCGGCCACGGCCTCCAGCGCGCCGGGGGTAAACTCCAGGTCTACGTCGTCATACTCCATCAGCTTGCGGTACTGCTTCACCAGGGCGTTCTTGGGCTCGGTGAGGATCTGGACCATCTGCTCCCGGCCCAGAGATTCCAGGGTGGTGATCACGGGCAGACGGCCCACCAGCTCGGGAATGATGCCGAACTTCAGCAGATCCTGTGGCTGGATCTCCTTCATCAGCTCGCCCACGTTGCGCTCCTTCTTGCTCTGGATCTCTGCTCCAAAGCCCAGCGAGCGCCGGTCCAGCCGGTTTTCGATGATCTTATCCACACCCTCGAAGGCGCCGCCGCAGATGAACAGGATGTTCTTGGTGTCGATCTGAATGAACTCCTGATGGGGGTGCTTCCGGCCGCCCTGGGGCGGGACGTTGGCCACGGTGCCCTCCAGAATTTTCAGCAGGGCCTGCTGCACGCCCTCGCCGGACACATCCCGGGTGATGGAGGTATTCTCGCTCTTGCGGGCGATCTTATCCATCTCGTCGATATAGATGATGCCCCGCTCGGCCAGGTCGATGTCATAATCGGCGGCCTGGACCAGGCGCAGCAGGATATTCTCCACGTCGTCGCCCACATAGCCGGCCTCGGTCAGGGTGGTGGCGTCGGCAATGGCGAAGGGGACCTTCAGCACCCGGGCCAGGGTCTGGGCGAACAGGGTCTTGCCGCAGCCGGTGGGACCCATGAGCAGGATGTTGCTCTTTTGCAGCTCCACATCGTCGCCGCCGCCGAAGTAGATGCGCTTATAGTGGTTGTAAACGGCCACGGACAGGGCGACCTTCGCCTGCTGCTGGCCGATGATATACTGATCCAGAACGGCGTGGATCTCCTTGGGGGTGGGAATGGCGTCTGGGATCTCCTCCGGCAGACTGGTGGGGTCCAGGTCTCCCTCATCCTCCAGAATCCCCATGCACAGCTGCACACACTCGTTGCAGATATACGCGCCGGGGCCGGCGATGAGCCGCTGGACCTGGTCCTGATGCTTGCCGCAGAAGGAACAGCGCACATTCTTTTCGTCATTTCTTGCCATGGATACACCTCATTACACTAACCTTCGGAGCCGCTTTCTCAGCGGTGGTCGATCACCTTGTCGATCAGGCCGTACTCCATGGCCTCCTCCGCCGTCATAAAGTTGTCGCGCTCGCAGTCCGCCCGGACGATCTCCAGGGGCTTGCCGGTGTTCTTCGCCAGAATCCCGGTCAGCCGGTTCTTGACGATCTCCAGCCGCTTCAGGTGAATGGCCATATCGGTGATCTGGCCCTGGGTCCCGGCGGAGGGCTGGTGGATCATGATTTCGGAATTGGGCAGGGCCAGCCGCTTGCCCTTGGTGCCGGCAGACAGCAGGAACGCGCCCATGGAGGCCGCCATACCGATGCAGATGGTGGACACGTCGCACTTGATATACTGCATGGTGTCATAAATGGCCATACCGGCAGTGACGGAGCCGCCGGGGCTGTTGATATAGAACTGAATATCCTTGTCGGGGTCCTGCGCCTCCAGATAGAGCAGCTGGGCCACGATGAGGGAGGCCGTGGTATCGTTGACCTCCTCAGACAGCATGACAATACGGTCATTCAGCAGACGGGAAAAAATATCATAGGACCGCTCGCCCCGATTGGTCTGCTCTACGACATAAGGAACTAAACTCATACTACAATAACTCCTTCTCTCAGGCGGATACCAGAGTATACCCACCCGACTGGAATATGATTCCCGGCCCCGGCAAAAAGCGGCGCCGCTTTTGTCGGACAAGCCAAGGTCTCCTTCTCTCCCCAGCGGCCGCACACACGACACAGGCGGAGGGGCGTCCTTAGATAGATAACGCCCGGGGCAGCCGGACCGCCCCGGGACGTGATCGGATCAATTACTCCGC